>NZ_PDCM01000002.1:4247500-4494617 GCF_008634025.1 Streptomyces albofaciens JCM 4342
CGACGGGGTCGGCTCGCGGCCCGTGCCGCGGCGCCGCGACGTACCCGGGGTGTCGCCGGGGCTCGCGGCGGGCGGCGAGGCCGAGGGCCGCCGCCGGATGACGGCGTGGCTGCGCGGCCCGCTCGACCGCTACGCACAGCGGCAGGACGACCTCGCCGGGGACGCGACCTCCCGCCTCTCGCCGCATCTGCACTTCGGAACACTGTCCGCCGTCGAACTGGTCCGGCGCGCCCGCGAGGCCGGCGGGGAGGGGGCCGGCGGCGACGCCTTCGTACGGCAGCTGGCCTGGCGGGACTTCCACCATCAGGTGCTCGCGGCGCGCCCCGCCGCGGCACACGCCGACTACCGGACGCGGCACGACCGCTGGCGCCGCGACGAGCAGGAGGCCGAGGCGTGGCGTACGGGGCGTACGGGCTTCCCGATCGTGGACGCGGCGATGCGGCAGCTCGCCCACGAGGGGTGGATGCACAACCGCGCGCGGCTGCTGACCGCGAGCTTCCTGACGAAGACGCTCTATCTGGACTGGCGGCTCGGCGCGGCGCACTTCCTGTCGCTCCTGGTGGACGGCGACCTGGCCAACAACCAGCTGAACTGGCAGTGGGCGGCGGGCACCGGCACCGACACGCGCCCCAACCGGGTCCTCAACCCGCTGGCCCAGGCGAAGCGCTTTGACGCCGACGGCGCGTACGTACGGCGCTGGGTGCCGGAGCTGGCGGACGTGCCGGGCCTGGAGGGCGGGGCGGTCCACCAGCCGTGGAAGCTGGCACCCGCGGCGGCGCGGGCGGGGCTGGACTATCCGGAACCGGTGGTCGATCTGGCCGACGGTTCGGCGCGGTTCAAGCGGGCGCGGGGGGTGATTGAGGAAGGAGGGGTTGATTGAGAGGGAGGGGTTGGTTGAGGTGGCGAGGGGGTGATGGGGGGGCAGGGCTCGGCTCTCCGGGCGGGTGCGGCCGAGGGCCGCCGAATACCGCTCATGGCCGGGTATTGCGGATGGTTCCGGTCAATCGACCGCGCCGCGTTCTCGGCCCGGGTTCCCGTGGCTAGCCTGTGCGCCGACCTGCTCCACTCGTAACGCACGAAGGAGAGCGATCATGGTCGACATCCCCACCACGCCCGGCTTGGCCTGGGACGAGGTCACGTCCCTGCACGGGCAGATCGTGGGCAACCCCTCCGTGGCCCCCAACGCCGACGGCCGGCTCCAGGTGTTCGCCCGCGGCAAGAACGAGCAGGCCCTGTGGACGATCTGGCAGACGCGCGACGGCGGCTGGAGCGACTGGGAGCACATGGGCGGTTCGCTGGGCAGCGAACCCAACGCCATCCGCGGCGTGGACGGCCGGATCTCCGTCTTCTACAAGGGCTCCGACGGGCACCTGCACCACGTACGGCAGAGCGCCATCAACGTCGGCTTCAACCCGGACGACATCATCGTGCGCAACATCGGCGGCGACCCGGTCCCCGCCATGAACGCCGACGGGCGCCTGGATGTCTTCTTCCGGGGCACGGACTCCCAGCTGTGGCACGTGTACCAGCAGAACGTCGACTACGAGAACTGGGTGGCGCCCGCCAGCCTGGCCGGCGGCGTCCAGGGCAACCCGGCGGTCGCGCGGGCCGGTGACGGCAAGGTGGAGGTCTTCCACCACAGCACCAACGGCAACCTCTACGACAACCAGCAGAAGGTCCCCGACTCCAGCGACTCCTGGAGCGGGCACTTCGAGCTGGTCCGCAACATCGGCGGCGGCGTCGAGGCCGGTCTCGACTCCGACCAGCGCATCCAGGTCTTCTTCCGCGGCACGGACACCCAGCTGTGGCACATCCAGCAGAAGGCCGGATACGACTCGTGGTCCTCCGCGTCCAGCCTGGCCGGCGGCGTCCAGGGCACCCCGGCGCTGGCGCGCGCCGCCGACGGGCGGCTGGTGGTCTTCCACCACAGCACCAACGGCCACATGTACGTGGCCGAGGAATCGCGGATCAACGGCGTGGACTGGAGCGGCCACTTCGAGGTCGTACGCAACGTCGGCGGCGACCCGGTGGTCGGCACCAACCGCGACGGGCGGCTGGAGCTGTTCTTCCGCGGCACGGACGAGGCGCTGTGGCACCGGCCGCAGAAGTTCGTGTGAGGCGGCCGGGGCAGCGGGCGGAGAACGTGTGAGGCGGCCGGGCGTGGTGCGCCCGGCGGGCGCGACGTGGACCGTACGGGTGCGACGTGAACCCTACGGGCGCGGCGTGATCCCTAAGGGATCGACGTGAACCGTACGGGCGTTACGGGCGCGTCGCCTTGAGCGAGTACATGAGCGGGACGCGGGGGCGGTCGGCGGGCAGGCGGTAGAAGCCGTCGTCCCCGCGTTCCAGCGAGCCGAAGCGCTGGAACATCGTCATGTCGTGCTCGTGCAGGAACTCCAGACGCAGGCCCGCCGCGGCCAGCGCGGAGACCACGTCGCCGAGGGTGTGCTGCCACTCGACGCGGCGGTTGTGCACCGTGGGGGCCGAGAAGTCCGTGTACGTACCGGGGCTCTCGTCGACCCAGGCGTCCCGGCTGAAGTAGTCGTGCGCGACGCGGGAGGCGCTCTCGTCGTCCAGGGCGTCGGTGATCGGGTGGAACTCGGCGAGGTAGAGGAAGCCGCCGGGGGCGACGAGCGAGGCGGCCGTATCGGCCCAGCGGCGGACGTCCGGGAGCCAGCACAGCGAGCCGATGCCGGTGTAGACGATGTCGTACGTGTCCGGGGCGGCCGGGGAGGCGGCGACGGCCTCGGCCGCGTCGTACACGTCGGCCGCGAGGAACGTGGCGCGCTCCGGGCCGATGCCCAGCTCGGCGGCCGTCGCCCGGGCGGCCTCGACGGCGGGCTCGGAGAAGTCCAGGCCGACGACGTGGGCGGCGCCGCGGTGGGCCCAGGACAGGGTGTCCTGGCCGATGTGGCACTGAAGGTGCAGCAGCGTCCTGCCGGTGACGTCGCCGACCTCCGCCACCTCGAAGTCACGGATCACATCGCGGCGCCGGCGGAAGCCGTCCTGGTCGTAGTAGTCGCTGGCGAGGTGCAGCGGAACGCGCTCGTCCCACATGGCCCGGTTGGCCGCACGCCAGTCCTCGGGTCCCTTGTGTGTCAGCATCCGCCGAAGTTATCCACAGGCTGGGGGCCGCGCCAGCGGATTTTTCCCGGGCCTGCGCAGAATGGGGCCATGACTGACGAGACCACCACTGCCAACACCGACCGTTCCGGGGCGGCGGACGCCTCGCGGGCGGCCGGGTCCCCCGGGGCCATGCCGGACTGGGAGAAGCGCTTCCGGGCACCGCGGGTCAGCCTGCCCGAGTGGGCCGAGGACGCCCCGGACCGTTCCCTGTTCGTCTCGAACGCGACAGGCACCTACGAGCTGTACGCCTGGGACCGGGCGACCGGCGAGCAGCGGCAGGTCACGGACCGGCCGAACGGCACCACGGACGGCACGCTGACGCCGGACGGCGAGTGGATCTGGTGGTTCTCGGACACCGACGGAGACGAGTTCGGCGTCTGGCAGCGGCAGCCGTTCGGCGGCGGCGCGGACGAGCCGGCCGCCCCGGGCCTGGAGCCCTCGTATCCGGCGGGCCTGGCGCTCGGCCGGGACGGCACGGCGGTGATCGGCCGGTCCACGGACGAGGACGGCACCACCATCCATGTCGTAAGGCCGGGACAGCCGCCCGTGGAGATCTACCGGCACCGCGAGTCGGCGGGCGTGGGCGCCCTGTCGCACGACGGCTCCCTGATCGCGATCGAGCACACCGAGCACGGTGACGCGATGCACTCCGCGATCCGGGTCGTGCGGCCGGACGGCACCACCGTCGCCGAACTGGACGACACCAAGGGCGGCACCGAGGAGCTGGGCCTGTCGGTGATGGGCTTCGCGCCGGTGGACGGCGACTCCCGGCTGCTGGTGGGCCACCAGCGGCGCGGGCGCTGGGAGCCGATGATCTGGGACCCGCTGTCGGGCGAGGAGAGCGCCCTGGCGATCGACCTGCCGGGCGACGTGGGCGCCGACTGGTATCCGGACGGCGCGGCCCTGCTGGTGGAGCACGAGTTCCGGGCCCGCGCCGAACTGTGGCGCTACGAGCCGCTGACGCGGACGCTGACCCGCGTCGAGACGCCCACCGGCACGATCTCCGGGGCGACGGCGCGGCCGGACGGTGCGGTGGAGTTCCTCTGGTCGTCGGCCGCTCAGCCGCCGGAGGTGCGCTCGACCAGCGGGGCGGTCGTCCTGGACCCGCCCGGCGCGAAGGCGCCGGGGTCGGTGCCGGTGACGGACGCGTGGGTGGAGGGCCCCGGCGGCACCGTCCACGCGCTGGTGCAGCGGCCGGCGGGCGATGGCCCGTTCCCGACCGTTTTCGAGGTGCACGGCGGTCCGACATGGCACGACAGCGATGCTTTCGCGTCCGGGCCCGCGGCATGGGTGGACCACGGCTTCGCCGTGGTGCGGGTGAACTACCGCGGCTCGACGGGCTACGGCCGTGAGTGGACGGACGCGCTCAAGCACCGCGTCGGACTGATCGAGCTGGAGGACATCGCGGCGGTGCGGGAGTGGGCCGTCTCCTCCGGGCTGGCCGACCCGGAACGGCTGGTGCTGTCCGGCGGCTCGTGGGGCGGCTATCTGACGCTGCTCGGGCTGGGCACCCAGCCGGAGGCGTGGGCGCTGGGCCTGGCGGCGGTCCCGGTGGCGGACTACGTCACGGCGTACCACGACGAGATGGAGGCCCTGAAGGCGATGGACCGCACGCTGCTCGGCGGGACGCCGGAGGAGGTCCCGGAGCGCTTCGAGGCGTCCTCGCCGCTGACGTACGTGGACGCGGTACGCGCGCCGGTCTACATCTCCGCCGGGGTCAACGACCCGCGCTGCCCCATCCGCCAGGTGGAGAACTACGTCGACCGCCTGAAGGCGCGCAACCACCCCCACGAGGTCTACCGCTATGACGCCGGCCACGGCTCACTGGTCGTCGAGGAGCGCATCAAGCAGGTCCGGCTGGAGCTGGACTTCACGCGGCGGTATCTGGGGCTGGGCGGGGGTGGAAAGCTTCGGGAGTAGGGGCTGAAGGGGGCGGGGGTGGGGGCGCGGGGTGGGGGTGGGCCGGGGGGGAGGGGGAAGGACTCGGAAGCCCGCAGAGCACCGGCCCAAGCCCTCCGCCCTCCCCCCCCGCCCCGTGATCCCCCACACCCCCGCCCCGCCTCCCCTCCCCGTCCGGGACAATGGAGGTTTGTACGGAGCACGGCGGTCGCGGAAGCGGTGCCATAACCGTCCCGGAAGCGGTGCCACGGCTGCCGCGGAGGCGATGCCATGGCGGTCGCGGAGGCGATGCCATGGCGGTCGCGGGGGCGGGGCCACGGCGGCCGCGGGCCGTGCTCAACATGTGGCAGGAGCGTGCTCCTGCTCGTTTTGTGGCAGGAGATCACGCGCGGTGTCCCAGAAGCAGGAAGCCCCCTCGGCCGGTGACGGCCGTCTCGACCTGCAGGCCGACTGCGGCAGCTGCTTCGGGCTGTGCTGTGTGGCACTGCCCTTCGCCGCCTCGGCCGACTTCGCGGTCGACAAGCCCGCGGGCAAGCCCTGCGGCAACCTCCAGGCGGACTTCAGCTGCGGCATCCACGCCCGCCTGCGCGACAAGGGCTTCTCCGGCTGTACGGTCTTCGACTGCTTCGGCGCGGGCCAGAAGGTCTCCCAGGTGACCTTCGGCGGTACGGACTGGCGCAGCGCGCCGGACACGGCGCGGCCGATGTTCGACGTGTTCCCGGTCATGCGCCAGCTCCACGAACTGCTCTGGTATCTCACCGAGGCCCTGTCGCTGCCGTCCGCCCGCCCCGCCCACAAGGACCTCCGCCGCGCCCTCAAGGAGACCGACCGGCTCACCCGGGGCAGCGCCGAGGCGCTCGCGGAGGTGGATGTCGCGGCCGTACGGCAGGAGGTCAACGCGCTGCTGCTGCGTACCAGCGAACTGGTGCGGGCCACCGTTCCCGGCCGCAAGAAGAACCACCGGGGGGCCGACCTGATCGGCGCCCGCCTCACGGGGGCCGACCTGCGGGGCGCCAACCTGCGCGGTGCCTACCTCATCGCCGCCGACCTCAGGGGCGCCGATCTGCGCACCGCCGACCTGATCGGCGTGGACTTCCGCGACGCGAACCTGAGCAGGGCCGACCTCACCGGCGCCATCTTCGTCACCCAGTCCCAGCTCAACGCGGCCAAGGGCGACGCGACGACCAAGCTGCCGACGGGTCTGAGCCGCCCGGCCCACTGGAAGTAGGGGTATCCCGCAGAGCGGTCAGGGCCGCGGCGCCTTGGCCGCCTGCTCTGCCTGCTCTGCCTGCTCCACCTTGGCCGCCTGCTCCGCCTGTTTCACCCGCTCCGCCCGCTCCGCCCGCTCCGCCTGCTTCGTCTGCTCCCCGGACGCGCCGTCGTCCGCCCCGTCCGGCCCCTCCTCCGGAACCAGCCCCAGCGCCACGTCCCTGGCCGCCTCCGCCTCCCGGCGGAAGAGCCGGAACCACATGAAGACGACGAACCCGGCGAACACGAACCATTCACCGGTGTAGCCCAGGTTCTGGAACGCCTTCAGGTCCAGGCCGCTGCCCTCCGCCGCCGTCGGCGGTACGGCCCGCAGCGGGGCCTGCGCGTCGGTCACGGTGATCCAGGCGTCGTACACGTCGTACGGCACGATGTTGACCAGCGACGCCGCGCTGATCATGCCGAGCTGCCCGGCCGGCAGCCCGCCGCCCGCGTGCACCCCGTCGGTGCCCTGGTTCTCCGACGCCTGTAGCGCGCCGGTGACCTTCACCGCACCGCTCGGCGGCGCGGGCACCTTCGCCCGGTCCTCCGGCGCGTCGGCGTCACCGGGCAGCCAGCCCCGTACGACCGGGAGGGCCTTGCCGCCGTCCGTACGCAGCAGCGTCAGCACATAGAAGCCGCGCCGCTGGTCGAGCTCACGGTCCGGTACGAGCAGCTGGTGCGCGGTGTCGTAGCGGCCGGTCGCGGTGGCCTGGCGCCCGGAGGTGACCTTGTCCACCGGCAGCAGCTCGGCCAGCGGCCGGGCGGCCGCGGTCTTCGCCTCGGCGGACCGGTCCTTCTGCTGGTGGTGCGTATCGACGCGGTCCTCGAAGCGGCTCAGCTGCCAGCTGCCCATGAAGATGCAGAAAGGGATCGCCAGTACGGCGAAGACGTTGATTCCCCACCACCGCGGGGTCAGCAGGAACCGGTACACATGGCCAACGGTACGGGGAGCGCCGCCCGGACCGGACGGCGGGGCCGAACCGCCCCGCCACCACCCACCCGGCAGGGCCCACCGGCCCCTTCACGGGCAGAACCTCAGCAGAGACCATCGGTTACCGCACCGGCGGAACCTCGACGGAGACCGCCGACTCCCCAACCGGCAGAACCTCGGCCCCCACCAGCTACTTCACCGGCAAAGCCTCGGCCCCCACCAGCTACTTCACCAGCAAAGCCTCGGCCCCCACCAGCTACTTCACCAGCAAAGCCTCGGTCCGGTAGACCGTGCCCGCGCAGGCGTCCGGGATCTTGGCGTCCGCCGCCGCGGGCTCCCCGGCCTCCGGTGTGTGATTGAGCACGACGCCGCTCGGCGGCTTGGAGCCACCGCCGCCCGGCGTGCCGTCGTCGCCGCCGGCCTGGCCGCCACCGCCCGTGGTTCCTCCGCCGCCCCCGCCGCTGCCGCTGTCCGTGGTGGAGGCCGAGGCGCCGGGCGTCGTCTCACCGGGTGCCTTGGACGGGGCCGGGGACGGCGTGGGCGGGGGCGCGGCACAGCCGGTGGCGCCGCCGCCCTCGGCCGGCACCCACGCGAACTTGACCTCGTACGCCTGGCCCGGCTTGAGCACCAGCTGGTCCGGCGTCGTGATCGGGTCGGGCAGGCCGGGGGCCGCGTCGCCCGCCGTGTGGTCCACGACGCTGATGCGCGAACTGTTCGTACTGCCCTGGGCGAGCACGCCGACCTGGCCGCCGCCCTCAACCGAACATGTGGTGTCGGAGGTGTTCACCACCCGGAACGAGCCGTAGATGCGGCCCGCCGAGTCGGCCGGGCCGACCGTGCTGACACCGTTGCCAAGCTGCGCGCGCGAGCAGGCGGGCGAGGTGACGTCCATCGTCGCGGACGGGTCGGGGGTGGTGCCGCCACCGGTGCCGGGCTGCTTGCCGTTCTTGTCCGGGCCCTTGCC
Organism: Streptomyces albofaciens JCM 4342; assembly: GCF_008634025.1. NCBI lineage: Bacteria > Bacillati > Actinomycetota > Actinomycetes > Kitasatosporales > Streptomycetaceae > Streptomyces > Streptomyces albofaciens. The sequence continues at coordinate 4,255,669 of NZ_PDCM01000002.1, forward strand.
CGGCTCGGTGGGCTTGGCTCCCTCTTCCGTCTTCCTGCCGTCGTGGCCGGCCGGCGGCTTGCCGGTGTGCTCCGTGCCCTCGCCGTGCGAGCCCGAGGCGCCGCCCGGGGTGCGCTGCGTACTGGCCGCGTTGGCGGGGCGGTCCTCGGGGCCGTCGGTGAAGCTGGCCACATGCACCATCGCGGGGATGGACGTACCGCCGAGCAGGAGGGCCGCGGCCGCGCCGACCACGGCATGGCGGCGCCGGCGGCGCCGGGCCGGGACCGCGCGGCGCAGCTGGTCGAGCGCGTCGGGAGCGGGCTCCAGATCGTCGACGGCGGAGCGCAGCAGCCGCCGCAGCTCGTCCTCGCCGACGCCGAAGCCATCGCCGGATCCGATGGCGGGACCGTCACCGGAGCCATCGCCGGATCCGATGGCGGGACCGTCACCGGAGCCATCGCCGGACCCGATGGCGGGACCGTCACCGGAGCCATCGCCGAAGCCGCCACCGGAACCATCGCCGCCCGACCTCAACGGATCACGGGCATCATGCGGATCACGGGCATTACGCGAGTCACGGGCACCACGCCCGTCACGGGCACCACCCGAGCCGTGCAGTTCATCCGGTTCTCGCGAAACGTCCTGGTCCTGCCGCTCCTGCCGGTCCTGCCGCTCCTCCCGGTTGTGCGGTTCTTGCCGGTGGTGCGGATCCTGCCGGTGGTGCGGATCCTGCCGGTGGTGCGGGTCTTGCGGATCATGCGGGTCGTACGGGCCGAACAGCTTGCCACTCATGCGGGAGCCTCCATGGCGACGCGCAGCGCCGCGATACCCCGTGAGCCGTACGCCTTCACCGAACCGAGCGATATCCCCAACGTCTCGGCGACCTGCGCCTCGGTCATGTCCGCGAAGTACCGCAGGACCAGGACCTCGCGCTGGCGACGCTGCAGTCCGCGCATCGCCTTGATCAATTGGTCGCGTTCCAGGAGGTCGTACGCGCCTTCCTCCGCGCTGGCCATGTCGGGCATCGGCTTGGAGAGCAGCTTCAGTCCGATGATGCGGCGGCGCAGCGCGGAGCGGGAGAGATTGACGACGGTCTGGCGCAGATAGGCGAGGGTCTTCTCGGGGTCACGCACCCGGCCCCGGGCGGAGTGCACCCGGATGAAGGCTTCCTGGACGACGTCCTCGCACGAAGCGGTGTCGTCCAGCAGCAGCGCGGCCAGCCCCAGCAGCGAACGGTAGTGCGCGCGGTAGGTCTCGGTGAGATGGTCGACAGTCGTGCCCGCAGCCATCGCGTCGTCAGTGTCCCCACGCTGGGGGGAGAGCTGCGCGGGTTGCGCGGGCTGCGCGGCAGGCCATGGGGCGATCACCGGCATGCCCCCGGGCAGACGGCGCCGCAACGGCCGCACCGCCGTGCCGCCGGAGCCCCCTGGGGCGATCGTGATGCCGAGTACCTCTGCCACGCCTGTTGGACACGTTTCCCCCCATCAGGGTTGTACGCGCAAGACACCGTTTTTGACGGTGGGTCGAATGCCCTCATGCGTACCAGCTCTTCCCCAAATACCCCATTTGTCCCGCAGGTCCGTGGCCGCCCGTGAGGGGCGGCGACAAAGACGCTCCCCTCCCAACTACCGGTTGCAGCAAGGGGGGAAGCGAATGGTCGAACACGCCGTCGGACCAGTTCAAGTGGTTTGGACCAACGACTCGCTCACAGGACCTTCACACGACTCACAAGGTATCTCCTGAGCGGATCAGCGACAGCACCAATCGGGTCAGAGCCCGGCCCGAAGCGGCCCACCGGGGCCGCCGACGGCGGTTCCCGGCCATGGAGCACCGTTTACCGGACACCGGCTCTCACCGACGTCCGGCCTCCGGCGTCCTACGCCGCCAGCTCCGCCGCGACCACCTCGGCGATCTGTGCCGCGTTCAGCGCCGCGCCCTTACGAAGATTGTCCCCGCACACGAACAGCTCCAGCGCGCGGGGGTCGTCCAGCGCCCGCCGTACCCGCCCGACCCAGGTCGGATCCGTGCCCACCACGTCGGCGGGCGTGGGGAACTCGCCCCGCGCCGGATCGTCACAGACCACGACACCCGGCGCCGAGGCCAGGATCTCGTGCGCCCCGGCGACCGTGACCTCGTTCTCGAACCGGGCGTGCACGGTCAGCGAGTGCGTCGTGATCACCGGGACCCGTACGCAGGTGGCGGAGACCCGCAGCCCCGGCAGTCCCAGGATCTTCCGCGACTCGTCGCGGACCTTCAGCTCCTCCGAGGACCAGCCGTCCTCCTTCAGGGACCCGGCCCACGGGACGACGTTCAGCGCGACCGGCGCCGGGAACGGCCCGAGCGTGTCGCCCATCGCCCGCCGTACGTCGCCGGGCGTGGTGCCCAGTTCCGTGCCCGAGACGGCGGCGAGCTGGGAGCGCAGCGTGTCCACGCCGTCCCTGCCCGCGCCCGAGACGGCCTGGTACGAGGAGACGATCAGCTCGCTGAGCCCGTACTCGGCGTGCAGCGCGCCCACCGCGACGATCATCGAGAGCGTGGTGCAGTTCGGGTTGGCGACGATGCCGCGCGGGCGTACCCGGGCCGCGTGCGCGTTGACCTCGGGGACCACCAGCGGCACGTCCGGGTCCAGCCGGAACGCGGCGGAGTTGTCCACGACCACCACGCCCTTGGCGGCGACGATCGGCGCCCACTGCGCGGCGACCTCGTCCGGTACGTCGAACACCGCGACGTCGATACCGTCGAAGACCTCCTCGTCCAGCGCGAGGACCTCGACCTCCTCGCCCCGCACGGTCAGCTTGCGGCCGACCGAGCTCGGGTGGGGGTCCCTGCTCGAACGCAGCCGAGAGCTCGGGTGGGGGTCCCCCCTGCTCGAACGCAGCTGAGAGCTCGGGTGGGGGTCCCCCCTGCTCGAACGCAGCTGAGAGCTCGGGGGAGACACCAGCCGGATCTCGCCCCAGATGTCGGCCCGCTCGGAGAGGATGCCGAGCAGTACCGAGCCGACCGCGCCGGTGGCGCCGACGACGGCCAGATGCGGCTTACGGGCCGCGCGGTCACCCGCGCGGCCCGTAGCCGTACCCGAGAAGGGGGTCGTCATCGACCGGTGCCGCCGTACACCACGGCCTCGTCGCTCTCGCTGTCGAGACCGAAGGCGCTGTGCACGGCCTGCACGGCTTCCTTGACGTCGTCGGCACGGGTGACCACCGAGATACGGATCTCGGAGGTCGAGATCAGCTCGATGTTCACGCCCGCGTTGGACAGCGCCTCGAAGAAGGTCGCCGTCACCCCGGGGTTGGTCTTCATACCGGCGCCGACCAGCGAGATCTTGGCGATCTGGTCGTCGTAGCGCAGCGAGTCGAAGCCGACCGAGGCCTTGGTCTTCTCCAGCGCCGCGACGGCCTTGCGGCCCTCGTCCTTCGGCAGGGTGAAGGAGATGTCGGTCAGACCCGTCGAGGCGGCCGACACGTTCTGTACGACCATGTCGATGTTGACCTCGGAGTCCGCGATGGCGCGGAAGATCGTCGCGGCCTCACCCGGCTTGTCCGGCACGCCGACGACCGTGACCTTCGCCTCGGAGGTGTCGTGCGCGACGCCCGAGATGATCGCCTGCTCCATGGGCTGGTCCCCTTGCGGTTCGTTGCTGACCCAGGTGCCGCGCAGTCCGGAGAAGGACGAGCGGACGTGGATCGGGATGTTGTAACGGCGGGCGTACTCGACGCAGCGGTGCAGCAGCACCTTGGAACCGGAGCTGGCCAGCTCCAGCATGTCCTCGAACGAGATCCAGTCGATCTTCCGGGCCTTCTTCACGACCCGGGGGTCGGCGGTGAAGACGCCGTCCACATCGGTGTAGATCTCGCAGACATCCGCGTCCAGCGCCGCGGCCAGCGCGACGGCGGTGGTGTCCGAGCCGCCCCGCCCCAGCGTGGTGATGTCCTTCTTGTCCTGGGAGACGCCCTGGAAGCCGGCGACGATGGCGATGTTGCCCTCGTCCACGGACGTCTTGATGCGGCCCGGGGTGACATCGATGATCCGCGCCTTGTTGTGCACGGAGTCGGTGATCACACCGGCCTGGCTCCCGGTGAAGGACTGCGCCTCGTGACCGAGGTTTTTGATCGCCATCGCCAGCAAGGCCATGGAGATCCGCTCTCCGGCGGTCAGCAGCATGTCGAACTCGCGCCCCGACGGCATCGGGGACACTTCCTGCGCGAGATCGATCAGCTCGTCCGTCGTGTCGCCCATCGCGGAGACCACCACAACCACCTGGTTGCCGTTCTTCTTGGCCTCGACGATTCGCTTGGCGACGCGCTTGATGCCCTCGGCATCCGCAACGGATGAGCCGCCGTACTTCTGCACGACAAGGCCCACGTGCGCTCCTCGCAACTGTCTCTTCGGGAGTTTCCTCCCGGACCCCCTGACACGGGGGTACTGCGGTCGGCTCAGTCTAACGAGCAGGCGGAATCCGCCTCGCCAATACCACATGGTGAGACATCTGGCTCACGTCACGCGTTGTCGTGGACCGGCGTGGGCGCACCGTTGCACCCGCTCGGCCAGCACATGCCCGCTTCTCCCGGGGGCACACGGAAAGGTAAGCCAGGTCACACCGGGGTGCGGCCGTACGGAACCGGGGCGCGACCGTACGAGACCGTGGCGGCGGCCGAACGGAATCGAGGCGCGACCGTACGGGGCCGTGGCGGCGGCCATACGGAATCGAGGCGCGACCGTACGAGACCGTGGCGGCGGCCGTCGTACGGGTGGGCCGCGTCAAAGGATCGCGTACCCGCCCACCGGGCCGTCTCACACCTCGCGCGACTCCCACCGGGCCGTCTCACACCTCGCGCGACTCCCACCGGCCGTCTACACCCGGCGCAGCCCCAGCGGCCCGGCGATCTCCGCCGCCATGACCTTGCCGGCCTCCTCGGCCAGCCGTTCCTCGTCGCCGTCCACCGCGCCGCTGTCCGTGTCCAGGCCGTCCAGCGCGTCCAGCGGCTGGTCGAGGCGGACGTGGGCCACCAGCGACTGCAACGCGCGCAGGGCCGCGCTCGCCGTCGGCCCCCAGTTCGACAGGTACGAGAACTGCCACCACCACAGCGCCTCGCTGATCCGGCCCGCGCGGTAGTGCGCCAGTCCGTGCCGCAGGTCCGTGATGATGTCCGCGAGGTCGTCCGAGATCCGGGAGGCGACGGGCTCGCTGCGCGGTACGTACGGGTCGAAGACCTCGGAGTACACGTCGACCGGGTCCAGCAGCCGGGCGAAGCGCTCCCGCAGCTCGTCCACGTCCGGTTCCGGGCCGACGTCGGGCTCGTACCGCTCGTCCGGCACGATGTCCTCGTGCGCCCCCAGCCGGCCGCCGGTCAGCAGCAGCTGGGAGATCTCCAGCAGCAGAAACGGCACAGCGCTGTCCGGCTCGTCCCCCTTGGCCACCTCGGTGACCGCGACGATGAAGCTTTCGATCGAGTCGGAGATCTGTACGGCGAAATCGTCCGGGTTCTGCGTCGCGTCGTGCAGCGTGGCATCAGACATCGAGAAGTCTCCTCCCTTCGAAGGCCCGCCCGAGCGTGACCTCGTCGGCATACTCCAGATCGCCCCCGACGGGCAGTCCGCTGGCCAGCCGCGTCACCCGAAGGCCCATCGGCTTGACCATGCGCGCGAGGTACGTGGCCGTCGCCTCGCCCTCCAGATTCGGGTCGGTGGCCAGGATCAGCTCGGTGATCGTGCCGTCCGCGAGCCTGGCCAGGAGTTCCCGTATCCGCAGATCGTCGGGGCCCACGCCCTCGATCGGGCTGATCGCCCCGCCGAGCACGTGGTAACGGCCGCGGAACTCGCGGGTCCGCTCGATCGCCACGACGTCCTTGGGCTCCTCCACGACGCAGATGACCGCCGGGTCGCGGCGGGGGTCCAGGCAGACCCGGCACTGCTCGTCCTGCGCGACGTTGCCGCACACACTGCAGAACCGCACCTTCGCCTTGACCTCCATCAACGCGTTCGCGAGCCGGCGGACGTCGGTCGGCTCGGCCTGAAGAATGTGGAAGGCGATCCGCTGCGCGCTCTTGGGACCGACGCCGGGCAGCCTGCCCAGCTCGTCGATCAGGTCCTGGACCACGCCTTCATACACGGAACGTCTTCTCTCTCTTCTGCCGTGCTGCGTACGCTAGTTGGCTGCTCCCCGGAAAGGGAGCCCTGTGGGGCCCCGTCCGCGGAACCTTTTCGTCTGGCCCGTCCCGGTGTCGGGACGGGCCAGGGGGCCGCGGCCGAGGCCGATGTCGGGACGGGCCAGGGAGCCGCGGCCGAGGCCGGCGGCCGGACGGCTCAGAAGGGGAGGCCGGGAATGCCGCCGCCGCCCAGGCCCTGGGCGAGCGGGCCGAGCTTCTGCTGCTGGAGCTGCTGGGCGCTGGCATTGGCGTCCCGTACGGCGGCCAGCACGAGGTCCGCGAGGGTCTCGGCGTTCTCCTCCGCGCTGCCCGCCTCGGGGTCCACCGCCTTGGGGTCGATGACCAGGCCCTGGAGCTCGCCGGAGCCGTTCACGGTCGCCTTGACCAGACCGCCTCCCGCCGAGCCCTCGACGGGGGTTTCGGCCAGCTCCTGCTGGGCCGCCGCGAGATCCTGCTGCATCTTCTGGGCCTGCTGGAGCAGCTGCTGCATGTTGGGCTGACCACCGGGGATCACTACGTGACTCCTGCCGTACGACAACGATTGGTGCGGTAGCCCGAGCCTACGTGCTCGAACGGCGCTACGCCCTACGCCGTACGGAGGAGCACGGCGGCACGGGCGGCCCGCGCGCCACCGGGGGCCGGCACGTCCCGGTAGCCGCCCTCCGCCCGCCCGCGGTCAGAGGGCGTTTTCTCCCAACGTTTCGTCTCGATGTGCCGCGTTGGCGAGGTTTCATAGTCCTCGCCAGGTTGGTGTGGTTTCTCTGGTGAGGCGTCGCGTCATGAGGGCGATCATCGCGATGTAGATCATGGCCGTGGAGCGGGCCGGGAGGGCTTCGTAGTCGCGGGCCAGGCGGCGGTTCAGCATCAGCCATCCCAGGGTGCGCTCCACGCACCACCTGCGCGGTTGCACGGTGAAGCCGCGGGCTGCGCCGGGGGTGCGGCGGACGATTTCGAGGTCGATGCCGAGGCGGGCGGCGCGGTCGACAAGGTATTCGCGGTAGCCGCGGTCGGCCCAGCCCTTGCGGATGGTGGGGTGGGCGGCGGCGATCCGGTTGAGCAGGGTCTCGCCGGCGGTGGAGTCCTGGATGCTCGCGGCGGTGACCAGGACGGCCAGCAGCAGGCCGGTCGTGTCGATCACGACGCTCCGCTTGCGGCCCACGATCTTCTTGCCGACGTCGGCGCCCTGGCCGGCCGCGGGGACGTTGGCGGAGGTCTTGATGCTCTGGGCGTCGATCACCATCGCGGTCGGCTCCGGCGTGCGGCCTTCGTCCTCGCGGACGCGGCGCCGCAGCAGGGCGTTGAGCTGCTCGAAGACGCCGGCCTGCTCCCAGCGGGCAAAGTACTGGTAGACCGTGTTCCAATGTGGATAGTCGTGCGGCAGGTAGCGCCAGGGGATGCCGGTGCGGGCCACGTAGAGCACCGCGTCCAGGAGATCGCGCAGGTCATGGCGGGGCGGGTGGCCGATGTTGAGGCCCCGGCGGACGATTTCCTCCCGCCAGTTGGTCAGCAGCGGTTCGACCAGGGCCCAGCGGGCATCTGACAGGTCACTGGGATAGCGGCGACGCGCGCTCATGCCTCCGGAGTAGCCGAGGACCGGGGCGCCGGTCAGGGTGTGGGCCGGACGGGCAGGGGCATTCGAACCCAACCGGCGCACTTTGCGACGAAACAGGAGCAGGCGGCGCGCAACAACCGGATCTCCGCCTCATTTGCCACGCGAGTGACACACGCCGCACTCACCTCCCCTATCACTCATCAGAATTCATCGTAGAAACCTGCAAAAGGCGGCAAAACGCCCTCTCAGTACTCGTTGTTGAACTCCTCGACCACCGTCGCGCCCAGCTCGCGGACGATCAGGTCGTGTCCGCTCAGTGCGGAGTCGACGAGGTCGGGGTCGTCCTCGGCCGGCATGTCGTCCTCTATCGACACCGGCGCGGGCTCCGGCTCGCGATACCCGGCCTCCGGACCGGCACCGCCCGCAGCACCGCCGCCGGACCCGTACGACCCGCCGGAACCGCCGTTGCCGCCGCCACCAGCCGTGCCGACGCCGCCGGACCCGTAACCGCCGCCTCCGGCCGGGGCCCCCGCCGGCGCGACCGCCTGCCGCGCCATCTGCGCGCCCTGGCCGCCGCCCGTTGCACCACCCGCGTCGTACCCGGAACCGCCGTCGTATCCGCCGGACGGGCCACCCGACCCGCCCTGGCCGCCGCCCTGCGCGGGCGCGCCCGAGGGGCCACCGCCGAAGCCGCCGCCCTGCGGCGCGCCTCCGCCGTAACCCCCTCCGCCACCGCCACCGCCGGGCGGGTTGGTGCCCCCGGAGGGATCGACGATCGCCTCTACCCTCCACTGCACGTTGAACTTCTCGGCCAGCGCCTGCCGCAGCACGTCCTCGCTGCCGCCGTTGGCGAAGCTGTCGCGGGCACCGGCGTTCGGGAAGCCGATCTGCAACGTCGTGCCGTCGAACCCGGCGACCTGCGCGTTCTGGCTGAGCAGAATCCAGGTGAAGCGGCGCCGCCCCTTCACGGCCTCCAGAATCTCCGGCCACAGCTGCCGCACCTGCGCGGCCCCCTGCGCCATGCTGCCGCCGCCCTGCGGGGCCTGCTGTCCGTACGGGGACGGCTGACCGTGCTGTACGGGTACGGACTGGCCCGGCGCGGCCGGAGCGCCGCCCCCACCCGGACCGCCCTGCCCCGGCGCGGCAGCCGTGGGCCACCCACCAGGCTGCCGCCCAGCGGACGCGCCACCGGCCGCCTGCTGCCCAGGCCAGGCACCAGGCTGTCGCTGCCCACCACCAGCGCCACCACCGGCACCGGCACCAGCACCACCGCCGACGCCGGCACTCTGCCCAGCCCCCTGGCCACCTCCAGCCACAGGCCAAGCCCCGGGCGCGGCTCCGGGCGCGGCCCCGGGCGCAGCCCCGGGCGCGGCCCCGGGCGCGGCCCCACCACCAGGCGCACCAGCAGCCGCAGCCCCTCCCCCAGAGGCAGCCTGTTCACCGGGCACACCGGTCCCACCGGGCGCCACCGGTCCCGCTCCCGCAGGCTGAACATCTGCCGGGGGCTCCGAAGCCCCCACGGATGTCGGCGCGGGCGCTGGGGCGGGAGGGGACGCGGGGGCGGAAGCAGGAGGAGCGGAAGCGGACGCGGGGGCACTCCCGCCACCCATCCCCCGCACCGCGGCCCGTGCCGCGGCCGGACCGGACGGCCCTGCGGGCGGGCCCGCGGGAGGCGGGGCGACGGCATGGCCGCCGGGCCCTGGTGCGTACTCGACCGCGGGGCCGCCGACGCCCGTCGACACCGCGCCACCGAGGTTCAGCCCGGCCGTGCTCGCCCCGCGCTCCAGGCGGTCGAGGCGTGCCTGGACCGAGCGCTCGTCGTCGTACGCGGCGGGCAGCAGCACGCGCGCGCAGATCAGCTCCAGCTGCAGCCGCGGCGAGGTCGCCCCACGCATCTCCGTCAATCCGACATTGACCAGGTCCGCGGCCCGCGCCAGCTCCGCGCCCCCGAACACCGACGCCTGGGCCTGCATCCGCTCGACCACATCGGCGGGCGAGTCGATCAGACCCTTCTCCGCCGCGTCCGGCACCGCCGCCAGGATCACCAGGTCACGCAGCCGCTCCAGCAGGTCGGCCACGAACCGCCGGGGGTCGTTGCCGCCCTCGATGACGCGGTCCACGACCTCGAAGGCCGCCGCCCCGTCGCCCGCGGCGAACGCCTCCACGATCGAGTCCAGCAGCGACCCGTCGGTGTACCCGAGCAGGGCCGCGGCCATGGCATATGTCACACCGGCATCGCCCGCGCCGGCGAGCAGCTGGTCCATCACCGACATCGAGTCACGCACGGACCCGGCCCCGGCCCGTACGACGAGCGGCAGCACGCCCTCCTCCACGGGGATGTCCTCCTGCGCGCACACCTCACCCAGGTAGTCACGCAGCGTCCCCGGCGGCACCAGCCGGAACGGATAGTGGTGCGTACGCGACCGGATCGTCCCGATGACCTTCTCGGGCTCGGTCGTCGCGAAAATGAACTTCAGATGCTCCGGCGGCTCCTCGACCACCTTCAGCAGCGCGTTGAAGCCCGCCGACGTGACCATGTGGGCCTCGTCGATGATGTAGATCTTGTACCGGCTGCTGGCCGGCCCGAAGAACGCCTTCTCCCGCAGCTCACGCGCGTCGTCGACACCACCGTGCGAAGCGGCGTCGATCTCGATGACGTCGATGCTCCCCCGCCCGTTCCTGGCGAGGTCCACACACGACTGGCACTCCCCGCACGGATCGGGAGTGGGACCTTTCTCACAGTTCAGACAGCGCGCCAGGATGCGCGCACTGGTCGTCTTGCCGCAGCCACGCGGCCCACTGAACAGATACGCGTGGTTGACCCTGTTGTTGCGCAGGGCCTGCTGCAGCGGATCGGTCACGTGCTCTTGCCCGATGACCTGAGCAAAGGTCTCGGGGCGGTAGCGGCGGTACAGCGCGAGGGACGACACGCATACGACGATATCGGCCCCCACCGACAACCGGGCCGCCCCCGACCTCCGGAACGCAAACGCCCCCCACGCACCCGCCAGAGCTCACTTACCCTTGCTGCCTTCCGGCCCTGGGGGAGTTCGGTGAGATAGCGCCACGTGAGGGGCTGCGCCCAACCCTAGCGGATCCCACCCCCAACCCACGACCCCGCCCCACCCCAAGATCCACCCGCACCCCCTCCCCCGGGTCCATGTTCGCGAGCACCCCTCAACGTCTTGTATTGTTTGCGGCGGAGGATTCGCCTAGTGGCCTAGGGCGCACGCTTGGAAAGCGTGTTGGGGGCAACCCCTCACGAGTTCGAATCTCGTATCCTCCGCCAGTGCCTCACCGGGCACTACGTCGAAGGCCCCTACCGTCCGCGGTGGGGGCCTTCGTCGCGTTGTGGATCGGGCTTCCCCCGGAGCGTGTCCCCTCTCACACCCGTGTTAGCTGAGCGTTAGTGGCGCGGCAGTCTGGTGGTAGTGGCTCTGGTCAGGGTGGGTGTCGTACGGAGGAGAGACCGACACCGACTTCCCGGGGGCCCCGAAATGAGCGCCAGCACCTCTGCCCACACCACTCGTCGCCGCACCCTGCGCGTTGCCGCCGCTGCCCTGACCGCGGCCGCCGCGCTGTCCCTGACCGCCTGCTCCGGCTCGGACGCAGCCGCCTCCAAGCCGGGGAGCCAGCCGGGGGCGGGCGCGAGTACGGCTGCCGAGGCCGGTGGTGCGGGCTCCGCCGAGGCCGGTGGCGCGGACACTGCCGGCGGAGCGCAGGGCGGCGGTGCCCAGGCCGGCAAGGCCAAGCCGGGCTCCGAGGGCGAGGGCACCTCGTCCCGCGGCGGCTCCGGGGGCAGTGCCTCCTCGCGTGCCGGTTCCGGGAGCGGCGCGGCGAAGGGCGGGGGGAAGGGGAAGTTCTGCCGTACGAGCGAGCTGACCATGGAGGCTGTGGACAGCTCGCCCGACCAGAAGGTGGGCGACGTGACCGTTCAGATGACGAACAAGAGCGGGCGAACCTGCTCGGTGACGGGCTTCGCGGGTGTCGACCTGAAGGACGCCGACGGCACCTCCGCCCCTGTCCACCGTGGCGGTGAGCAGCCGCGCATCACCGACCTGAAGCCCGGTGGCACCGCTACCTTCAGCATCTCGTACCCGGTCGACTCCAGCGGCGACAGCCTCGTCTCCCCGACCAACATCATCGTGACGCCGCCGAACGAGACCCACAGCGTGTCTTTGAAGTGGCCCTCGGACGCGCTGAAGCCGGCCGGCCCGTACGACGAGAAGATCAAGGTCCACCCGGTGGGCATCGCCAACTGAACTCCGGTAAGGCCGCGGCACGGTCTCTTCTGGCTTGACTGCCGCAGGTGGACGGCGTGTTGGGGCCGTCCCGCATGAGTAAGGAAAATCGCGCACCGATTCAGGGCTGTTGTTTCGTGGCCTCAGGGCCACTGCATCACGACCACTGGATGAGGTGATTTTCCCCTGCTGTCGTAGAAATGCCGCATGCGGGTGGGCAGGAACCTTTGGAAGCCGACAGGCGGGATGAATTGGTGCGGAGAGGGGGTGATGGCGAATGTGCGAGGTCGCGATCCGAGGTTGGGGGCTGGTTCGGGAAGGCCGGTTGACCGGCTGCCGTGTCGCGACGTTCTGTGCGTCGGTCTCCAAGTGAGCGCGCACCGGCGGGCGTCATCTCGCTCACGCCTGGCGCCCGCCCACTGCCCCAGCCAAGCGGGGTAGCCCTCGGCGAGCGCGTCGACTTCGGAGTCGTCCCCGTGCCGTCCCCTTCTCCGGGTACACGCCTCACCATGGGTGAAATCTTGGTCGGGACGTGTTCATGGACGGATCGGGCGTTGGTGGGCAGTGGGTGGTATCCGGCGGGGCGGCGGGATGCCGAGGGGCGGTTGCGGCATTATGCGGATCGGTTTCCCGTGGTGGAGGTCGATGCCACGTATTACGGGATGCCCAGTGAGCGCAACAGCCGGCTGTGGGCCGAGCGGACGCCGGACGGGTTCCGGTTCGATGTGAAGGCGTTTTCCTTGCTGACCGGTCACCCGACGCGGCCCGCTGCGCTGCCGGATGATTTGCGGTCCGCTTTCGTACGGCGCAGGGGAGCCGAAGGCGGCCCTGACAGCGGGTTGTTGGATGAGGTCTGGCGGCGGTTCAGTGCGGCGGTGGAGCCGTTGCGGGCGGCCGGGCGGCTCGGATCCTTGTTGTTCCAGTTTCCGCCGTGGTTCGCGCCGGGCGCGCGTGCCGAGGCGTTTCTCGCGCGGTGCGGGGAGCGCACGGAAGGGTGGCCGGTCGCCGTGGAATTCCGGCACCCGGAGTGGTGGCGGGGTGAGCGGCGGCAGGCCGATACGGAGGCGCTGCTGGCGGAATTGGGGATGGCCGCCGTGGCCGTGGACATGGTGCAGACGTTGCCGGTTTCGATACCGCCGGTCGCTCCCGTCACGGATCGCCGGCTGGCGGTGGTGCGGCTTCATGGACGTAATCCCGCGTGGGGGTCCGGGAGCAAGGAGGAGCGGTTTCGGCACCGGTATGGAGAAGAGGAGTTGAGGGAGTGGGTGCCACGGGTGCGGGGGATGGCGGAGCGGGCTGATGTGGTGCATGTGCTGTTCAACAACTGCTGTGGTGACGCAGCCGTAAGGGCTGCGGAGGCGATGCAGCGATTGCTCGGTCAGGTGTAGGTGCAGAGAGAGGAACGGGGGGCGGAGCGGGGGGAGGGGGCGCGCGCGAATGCCCCGGGTGGGTGGCCGGTGGGGGTGAAGGGCGGGGATCGTGGGGAATGTAAGGGAGAGAACGTATTGAGGAAATCGCGGTGACGGAGACGGGTGGGGCTTCGACTCCGTCACCGGGTGGTCTCCCCGTCCCTCCCTTGAGCCATGTCGCATTTCCTCGTGCGCACCTTTCTTCGCACTCCATCGGAAGGCACGTCATGCTGCACGGAATCGACATCTCCGCCCATCAGTCCTCTTTCGATGCCGACGGGCAGGACTTCGTGTTCATTAAGGCCACCGAGGGGCGGTCGTACGCCAGTCCGCACCGGGCCGACCAGGCCGCCAAAGCCCGGGACGCGGGGTGCGTGGTCGGGTTCTACCACTTCCTCTGGCCCGGAAACATCGCCGCCCAGGCCGAGTACTTCATCGAGAAGTGCGGGGCGAAGGCCGGTGAACTGCTCGCCGTGGACTGGGAGACGACAAGTGCCGGCACGCATGCGAGCAGTGCGCAGAAGGACCAGTTCCTGCGCGAGGTGAAGAAGCTGCGGCCGCATCACCGCGTGCTTCTCTACACCAATGTGTCGTTCTGGAAGGGCCACGACGCGTCGTCGTACGCCGGGGACGGGCTCTGGATCGCCGACTACGTCTCGCCCGGGAAGCCGCGCATCAAGGGGAAATGGCTGGTTCATCAGCACACCAACCGCCCGGTGGACAAGAACGTCGCGCGGTTCGAGAACCGGGATGCGCTGAAGAAGTGGGCCACCGGCGGGAAGGTGTGAGGGACGTGGCCTTCTGAGGGCCGCACAGCTGTATTCGTGATGGGGTCTTGGGCGTTACGTCGCGTTCCGGTCGTACGCGAGCCTGCCCGCCGTGTACGTGGCCCGTACGGCACGGTCGTCGCCGAGGACGGTGAGGGCGAAGAGGAGGTCCTCGATGCTCTCGGCCTGGGCGGTACGGTCGGCGAGGAGAGGTGTGGCCCGCGGGTCCAGGACGGTGAAGTCGGCTTCCTGGCCCGGTGCCAGGGAGCCGATCGTGTCGGCCAGGCCCAGGGCCTCCGCGCCGCCGCGGGTGGCGAGGTAGAAGGACTTGACCGCGTCAAGGGCGTATTCGCGCAGCTTGGCGACCTGGTGGGCGTCGCGCATGGTCTGGAGCAGGGCGAAGCTGGTGCCGGCTCCGATGTCAGTGCCGAGGGCTACGGTGAGTGGGTGGTCGCCCTCCTTGGCCTCACGGAGGGGGAAGAGGCCGCTGCCCAGGTAGAGGTTGGAGGACGGACAGTGTGCGACGGCCGTGCCGGTGCGGGCACAGTGGTCGCGTTCGGAGGGGGTGAGGTGGATGCCGTGCGCCAGGACGGTACGGGGGCCGAGCAGACCGTAGTGGTCGTAGACGTCGAGGTAGCCGTCGCGGTCGGGGAAGAGGGAGCGGACCCAGGGGATCTCGTCGCGGTGCTCCGCGATGTGGGTGTGCACGAGGGTGGTGGGGTGGGCCGCGCGCAGGGCACCCGCCGCTTCGAGCTGGTCCGGGGTGCTGGTGGGGGCGAAGCGCGGGGTGATGGCGTAGAGGTTGCGGCCGTTGCCGTGCCAGCGCTGGACGAGTGACGCGGACTCGTCGTAAGCGCGCTGGGCGGTGTCGAGCAGGGTGCCGGGCGCGTTGCGGTCCATCCACACCTTGCCGGCCGCGATGCGCATGCCGCGCCGGGTCGCCTCCTCGAACAGCGCGTCGGCCGAGCCGGCGTGCACGGACGCGAAGACCAGGGCCGTGGTGGTGCCGTTACGCAGCAGTTCGTCACAGAAGGAGGAGGCGACGCGGCGGGCGTGGGCGCCGTCGGCGAAACGCTCCTCGGCGACGTAGGTGCGGTCGAGCCAGTCGGGCAGTTGGGCGCCGAAGGCCGCGATGGCCTCCTTCTGCACGTAGTGGGTGTGGGCGTCGATGAAGCCGGGGGTGATCAGGTGGCCCGGGTAGTGCACCGGTTCGGTGCCGTGCGGCAGCCGGTCGCGCAGGGACGCGTACGGGCCGACGGCGGTGATCCGGCCGTCCTCGCAGATCAGCAGCCCGTCGGGCTCATGGATGAGGGCATCCGCGTTTCCGGTGCGGAAGGGGTCGGCGCGGAAGCGGATGAGGGGGCCGCGGACGGCGGTGGGAACCGGGGTGGGTACGGGAGCGGTGGCGGGCGTGCTGGTGGTCATGTGCGGGCGCGTACCCGTTCCGGGCGGAAATCGACGGGTGTACGTCGGCTGTGACGGCTGCATCGTCTGCGTCGGCTGTGTCGGTCGCATCGGCTGCGTCGGCTGCGTCGGCTGCGTCGGCTGCGTCGGCTGCGTCAGCAAGGCGGACCCCACGTACAGCCGATCGGGTCGGGTATCGGCCGCGGGCGACAGAGGTGGGGGCGGGGACGGCAACACTGTGAGCGGGTGACCAGGCCGCCGGGCCGTGCCGGACCGTATGACGGGGACGGCAGCAGGAACGGCGGCAGCCGGACGACGGGAACGGCGGCAGCCGGATGACGGGAACGGCGGCAGCCGGACGACCGGTCACCGCAGCCGATGGCAGGCGAGGAACAGGGGCCGAATTGGGCGGGATGGCGGGCCGGGGCACGGCGGCGAGCGGGCCGCGGGGGCGCGCGGCGGGACGACGGGCGGGCTGGTACGCGGTACGGGCCGTGGTGGCTCTGCTGATCCTGGCGGGGCTCACGGTGGGCGGGCGCGCCTTGGCGACTCCTCCGGACGGCCGGGCCCTGGCGGCTCCTCCGGACGGCCGCGCCCTGGCGACCGCTCCGGGCGGGCGCGCCCTCGCCGCCCCTCCGGGCGCGACGCTCGCCGCCCATGGCGTACGGGCAGCGCACGCCGCCGCCCGCATTCCCCGTAACGTCGAAGCGACCCGGCAGACGGTCATCCGGCTGGTCAACCGCGAGCGGGCGAGAGCCGGATGCCGGCCCGTGCGGTCGCACCGTACGGTCACCAAGGCCGCCCAGCGGCACAGCGGCCACATGGCCCGCGACGACTCGCTCTCCCACCGGGAGCGCGGTGGGTCCGGGCCCGGCAACCGGCTCTCGGCCGTCGGTTACGACTGGCGCCGCGCGGGCGAGGACATCGCGCGCGGCCAGCGCGGGGCCGCCGAGGTGGTGCGGGACTGGGTCCGCAGTCCGGAGCACCGGGTGGTGCTGACCGACTGCGCGTTCCGGCACGCGGGCGTGGGGATCGACAGCGGCACTGGCGGGCGCGGGCCGTGGTGGACGCTGCTGCTGGCCGTCCCGGCCTGATCAGGGTCCGCAGGTACGGCGGCTCCGCACGTACGACGGCTCCGGATGTACGGCGATACGGCGGCTCCGGGCGCGACCACAGCCGCGCTCCGGAGCCCTCGTGACGGGCTGTCTCAGTGCGCCCTGCCTCAGTGCGCCGACGGCACCGCGCCCCCGTCCACCGCCCGCGGGGCTCCCGCCTGCCGTGCCCGTACGGCCCGTTCGGCCAGTTCGCCGAAGAGCAGGCCGAAGGCGGCCCACAGGGCCAGTTGGACGGCGAGTGCGGAGACGCGGAACTTCCACAGCAGCAGGGCGGGGAAGTCGTGCGGCAGTTCGTTGACGGCCGGGAGGAACGCGTAGGCGAGGCCGGTCACCACGGCGAAGGCGGCCAGCGCGACGACCGTGGCGTACCAGTTGCCGAGGCGGGGTGCGAGCCGCTTGCCGAGGATGACCGCGGCGATGGTCAGCAGCACGCTGAGGGCGATCATCAGGAAGTACAGCGCGGTGCGTTTGCCGATGGAGTCGGGGTCGCCGACGGACGGCGGGTTGGCCGGGTACTTCAGGAACGGTACGAGGCAGACCGCGGCGAAGGCGGCACCGGCGAGCAGCAGGGCCGTGGCGCGGGGGCCGAAGCGGCCGACGCGGCCCAGCGCGAAGCAGTAGGCCAGGGCGGCGATCCCGCCCAGGGCCACGCCGTACACCAGGACGCCGGTGGCCAGGCCCAGGGTGGACTGCACGCCGCGGCTGACGACTTCCGTCTCGTGTTCGTGGGCGTGGGCGTCCTCGAACGCGATGGCGGCGTCGACCTGGGGCTCGCCCAGCAGATAGGCGACGAGCAGGGCGAGCAGGCCGGCGGCGAGGCCGGCCAGCATGCCGCGCACCAGGAGGGATCTGACGGTGGCGGAGTTCATGTGCGCGCCCCCGGTCAGTGGCAGGGGAAGCCGAGCAGGTGGCGTCCGTCGTGGACCCACTCGTGCACGTCGGTGCCGGAGAGCAGCGAGGTGGCGCCCTGTTCGGCGCCGACGAAGTAGAGCAGGACGAGCATCAGCACGCCGCCGAAGATCGCCCACGGCAGGATCGTCCTGACCGGCAGGGTGGCGGGTGCGGCGGAGCCGGTGGTCGGCGGCGCGACGGACTGGGCCATGGCGGAACCTCCTGGGAAAACACGCGTCCCGGACAGTGGATCGTCACGACAGGACGGGTCTGGCTCGTCCGGCGGCCCCGTACGGGACCGGTCCGGGCTCACAGTGGCGCGACCGCGCCGGAATTCCACCGGCTTCCGTCATGTCATCGTCAATATCATCGGGAACGTACCGCGTGGCGGCGGCCGGGCCAAGGGGCCCCGGGCCCCGGACGGGCGCACGGCGGCGGACGGGCGCGCCCCTCTCTGCCGAAAGCGCCGCCCGGATTCCCGGTGCGCCGCCGGGTTTCCGCGTCTCCGTGACCCGGACGCGACGAGGAGAGGTGCGCATGACAACTCGGGTGATGTTGGTCTCACCGGCCTTCGACGACGCGGCGCGCGCGGTGCGCTTCCCGGCCGACGAAGCGCTGACACCCGCCGGACTGCACCGCGCCCGCGCCGCCCGCCCGGCCGCTGCCGCACTGCCCGCCGACCGGGCCCTGACCTCGCCGTCCGCACGCTGCCAAGAGACCGCCGAAGCCCTCGGCCTGCGGGCGGTGCCGGACCCCGGCGCGGCGGGGTGCGCGATGGGCCGCTGGCGGGGGCTGGCCCTGGAGGACGTACTGGCCGCCGAGCCGGAGGGTGTCGCGGCCTGGCTCACCGACCCGGACAGCGCGGTGCACGGCGGCGAGCCGCTGACGCGGTTCCTCGGCCGGGTGACGGACTGGCTGACCGGCCTCATGGCGGAGGGCGGCCGGGTGGTGGCCGTGGTGGAACCGGACGTCGTACGTGCGGCGGTCGTGTGCGCCCTGGGGGCACCGCCGTCGTCCTTCTGGCGGGTGGACGTACCGCCGCTGACCGTGACGGCGCTGAGCGGTCGGGACGGGCGGTGGAACGTGCGGGTGACGGCGGAACTCGGGCAGGGGGCGAGGGAGGGAGCCGGGTAGAGAGCCGGGCGGGGGACGGCGCCCCGGGCGCCGTAGCCGCGGGTGCGGACCGCCGTATCCTGGACGGAACGGTTATTGCACATAGCTCGCAATAACGAATCCGGCGGGTACGCGGATGCACCGGTACACCGGTACACCGATACACCGGTATCTGAGTACAAGGAACACGAAGGAGCAGCGCAGTGGCATCTCCAGGCTCTCCAGTGGTGCTGGGGATCGAGTCCTCCTGCGACGAGACCGGGGCAGGCCTGGTCCGGGACGGGCGGCTGCTCGGGCACGCGGTGGCGTCCAGCATGGACGAGCACGCGCGCTACGGCGGCGTCGTGCCGGAGATCGCGGCCCGCGCCCACGTGCACTCCCTCACACCCGTCGTGCGCCGCGCCCTCGACGAGGCGGGCCTGACCATGGCCGACATCGGCGCGGTGGCCGTGACCACCGGGCCCGGCCTGTCGGGCGCCCTCCAGGTGGGTCTGGCCGGTGCGAAGGGCCTGGCGTACGGGCTGGGCGTGCCGCTGTACGGGGTGCACCACCTCGCCGGGCACGTCGCCGCCGACACCCTGGAGCACGGGCCGCTGCCGAACCCCTGCATGGTGCTGATCGTCTCGGGCGGGCACACCTCCCTCCTCCTCGTACGGGACCTGGCGCGCGATCCGATCGTGCACCTCGGCGACACCCTCGACGACGCCGCCGGGGAGTGCTTCGACAAGGTCGCGCGGGTCTTCGGCCTGCCGTACCCGGGCGGCCCGGCGATCGACCGGGCCGCGCGCGAGGGCGATCCGGCGGCCGTCGCGTTCCCGCGCCCGCTGACCGGGCCGCGCGACGACCCGTACGGCTTCTCCTTCTCCGGCCTGAAGACGGCCGCCGCGCGCTGGGCCGAACGGCACGCCGGCGGCGAGCTGCCCGTCGCGGACGGCGCGGCCTCCCTCCAGGAGGCGGTCGCCGACGTGCTGACCCGCAAGGCCGTGGCGGCCTGCACGGAGCACGGCGTGGGCACGCTGGTGGTGGTGGGCGGCGTGGCCGCCAACTCGCGCGTAAGGTCCCTCGCCGAGGAGCGCTGCCAGGCCGCGGGGATTACGTTGCGGGTACCGCCCCTACGGCTGTGCACGGACAACGGCGCGATGATCGCCGCCGTCGGCGACCTGCTCGTCCGGGCGGGTGCCGAACCGGCTCCGCTGGACCTCTCGATCGACCCGTCGGCGCCGCTGGAGTACGCGGCCCTGCACCCGGTCGCCCGGGCGGCGCGGGCCGCCGCGTAACGGCCGCCCCGCCCTCCCCGCCCCTCTCCCCCGACCGCCCGGAGCCCCCTTTGCGTACCGCCGAGATCCGCACCCGCTTCCTCGACTTCTTCGCCGAGCGCGGCCACACCGTCGTCCCCAGCGCGCCGCTGCCGACGCCGGACCCGACGCTGCTGTTCGTCAACGCGGGCATGGTGCCCTTCAAGCCGTATCTGACCGGTGAGGTGGCGGCGCCCTGGCCGCGCGCGACCAGTGTGCAGAAATGCGTGCGGACCCTGGACATCGAAGAGGTCGGCAAGACCACCCGGCACGCCTCGTTCTTCCAGATGAACGGCAACTTCTCGCTCGGCGACTACTTCAAGGAAGACGCCGTCCGCTTCGCCTGGGAGCTGTCCACCACGCCCGTCGCCGACGGCGGCTACGGCCTGGACCCGGACCGTATCTGGGTCTCCGTGCACCACACCGACGACGAGGCGCGCGCCCTGTGGCGGGAGATCGCCGGCCTGCCCGAGGAGCGCGTCGTCCCGCGCGGGGACGAGGACAACTTCTGGTCGATGGGCGTGCCGGGTCCGTGCGGGCCCAGCTCGGAGCTGTTCTACGACCGGGGGCCGAAGTTCGGCCGGGCGGGCGGTCCGGAGGTCGACGAGGACCGGTACATGGAGTTCTGGAACCTCGTCTTCATGCAGTACGAGCGCGGTGAGGGCACCGGCAAGTCCGGCTATCCGATCCTCGGCGAACTCCCCCACCGCAACATCGACACCGGCATGGGCCTGGAGCGGATGGCCACCCTCCTCCAGGGCGTCGACAACCTCTACGAGATCGACGAGACCCGTCCGGTCCTGGACCGTGCCGCCGCGCTCGCCGGGGTCCGCTACGGCGACGACGAGCGCGACGACGTACGGCTGCGGGTGGTGGCCGACCACGTCCGTACGGCCCTGATGCTGCTCGCCGACGGCACCGTCCCCGGCAACGAGGGCCGCGGCTACGTGCTGCGCCGCATCCTGCGCCGCGCCGTGCGCTCGATGCGCCAGCTCGGCCACGAGGACCGGGCGCTGCCGGAGCTGCTGCCGGTCGCCCGCGACTGCATGGCGCCCAGCTACCCGGAGGTCGCCGAGTCCTACGACCGGATCGCCGACCAGGCGGCCGGCGAGGAGGACGCCTTCCGCGCGACACTGCGCCAGGGCACCGCCGTCCTGGACACGGCCGTGACCAAGGTCAAGGAGGAAGGCGGCCGGTCGCTCCCCGGCAAGCAGGCCTTCCTCCTGCACGACACCTACGGCTTCCCCATCGACCTCACCCTGGAGATGGCCGCCGAGCAGGGCGTCGAGGTGGACCGCGAGGGCTTCGCGACGCTGATGCGCGAGCAGCGCGAGCGGGCCCGCGCCGACGCCCGGGCGCGCAAGTCCGGCGGCGCGGTGGACACGTCGGCCCTCCGTACGGTCCTGGACGAGCACGGGCCGACCGACTGGCGCGCCTGGGACACGCTGGAGACGGATTCCAAGGTGCTGGCCGTCCTCGGCGCCCAGGGGCCCGTACCGGTGGCCCGCGAAGGCGACATCGTCACCGTCGTCCTCGACCGCACCCCGTTCTACGCCGAGTCCGGCGGCCAGGACAGCGACGCCGGCCACCTCTCCGGCACCTCGGCCGAGGCCGAGGTCCTGGACGTGCAGCGCCCGCTGCCCGGCCTGGTCGCCCACCAGATCCGGGTCACCGCCGGCGAACTCGGCCAGGGCGACGCCCTGCACGCTGCCGTCGATCCCGAGTGGCGGCTCGGCGCGCGCCAGGCCCATTCCGGCACCCACGTACTCCACGCCGCCCTGCGCGAGATCCTCGGCCCGACGGCCCTCCAGTCCGGCTCGTACAACCGGCCCGGCTACCTGCGCCTGGACTTCCCGTGGCGCGGCGGCCTGTCCGCCACCGTGCGCAGCGAGATCGAGGAGGCCGCCAACCGCGCGCTCCGCCGCGACCTGCCGGTGGGGGTGAAGTGGATGACGCTCCCGGAGGCCAAGGAACTGGGCGCGCTCGCGCTCTTCGACGAGACGTACGGCGAGAAGGTGCGGGTCGTGGAGATCGGCGGCGCCTGGTCGCGTGAACTGTGCGGCGGTACGCATGTCGCGCACGCCTCGCAGATCGGCGTCGTCGCCCTGACCGCCGAGTCGTCCGTCGGCGCGGGCATGCGCCGTCTGGAGGCGTCGGTCGGCATCGAGGGCTTCGGCTACCTCGCCCGCGAACGCGACCTGGTCGCCCGGATCGCCGAACAGATCCAGGCTCCGCGCGCCGAACTGGCCGACCGGGTGGCCGGGTTGCTGGAGCGCCTGAAGGCGTCCGACCGGGAGAACCAGCGGCTGCGGCAGCAGGCCACCGTGGCGCGCGCCGCCGGGCTGGCCGACTCCGCCGTACAGGCGGGCCGCTTCCGGGTGGTGACCGCCACCGCCGACGGCGGCGCCGAAGAGGCCCGCGCGCTGGCCATGGCCGTACGGGACCGGCTGCCCGCCGGACAGCCCGCCGCCGTGGCCGTCGGCTCGGCCACGGACGGCAAGGCGGCCTTGGTGGTCGCCCTGAACAAGGCCGGGAAGGAAGCGGGCGGCTCGGCGTCCGACCTGGTCAAGCGACTGCTGAACGGGCGTGGTGGCGGCTCGCCCGAACTCGCCCAGGGCGGCGGCCTGCCCGCCGACGAGCTGCCGGAGACGCTGGCGGCGCTGCCGAAGCTGGTCGCGGAGGAGAAGTAGCGCCGGTCAGTCCGTCGCCGTCAGCGGCCCGTACGCGTCCGGCCGCCGCGTGGCCGGGAACGGGAACAGCTCCAGCCAGTCGCGGCGGGCGTCCAGGTCCAGGTCGGCGACCAGGACGGCGGGTTCGTCGCGGGGCGCCTGGGCGAGGACGCGGCCGTACGGGTCGGCGATGAAGGAGCTGCCGTAGAAGGTGAGCGGGCCCTCGGTGCCGATGCGGTTCGGCACGATCATGAAGGTGGCGTTGGCGATGGCGTTTCCGACGATCACCTTCTGCCACAGCGGCTGGGTGTCGAAGCCCGGGTGGCCCGGCTCGGAGCCGATCGCGGTCGGGTAGACCAGAACGTCGGCACCGGCCAGCGAGTAGGCGCGGGCGAGCTCGGGGAACCACTGGTCCCAGCAGGTCGGCAGGCCGAAGGCGGCGTTCTCGACGGTGTGGACGGGGAAGGCGTCGGGGCCCGCGGGGCCGGGGCGGAACCAGTGGTCCTCGTAATAGCCCTCGGTCACGGGGATGTGGGTCTTGCGCGTACGGCCCGCGAGGGTGCCGTCCGGGGCGACCAGAACGGCGGTGTTGTAGCCGAGCCCGTCGGGCGTCACGGCGCCGTCCGGGCCCGGTTCGGGGTCGGCGCGCTCGTAGAGCGAGGCGTGTACGTGGACGCCGTACTCACGCGCGGCCTCGGCGGCGAAGGAGACGGTGGGACCGGTGCGGAGGTCCTCCGGCTCGGCGGGCTCGGGGTGGTCGTCCTTGCGGAGCACGGCGAAGTACGGCGAGAGGGTCAGCTCCTGGAGGCAGACGACGCGGGCGCCTTCCGCGGCGGCCAGGCGGATGCCCTCCTTGAGGGCGGCGCGGTGCTCTTCCGGGTCCCGGTGCCAGCGCTGCTGTACGAGGGCGACGCGCAGCGGGGTGCGCTCGGCGGGACGGGTGCGGGCCGGTGAGGCGGGTGGGGTGAGGGCGGTGATCACTCGCATGGGGGCTCCGGGGCGGCAGGGCAGGGGCTGGGCGGCAGAACAGGGGGGCGGCAGGGCAGGAGGGCAGGCGCGCGGTGCTGCGCGGTAGGGCCCGATGCCTGCCGGAACGTTCCGGCAGGCATCAATGTACGAGTGCCGGAACGTTCCGGCAAGGGGGACGCCGACGTCGCCGCCCTCCCCGCCGCCCCGGATGGAAGGAAGGAGCGGCGGAGGAGAGGGAGCGGCAAAGGAGAAGGAGCGGCGAGGTGATCCCTCTAGACTTGCACCCCGTGACCAGCCGCCGCACCGTGACCCTGCTCGATGTCGCACGGGCCGCCGGAGTCTCCAAGAGCACCGTCTCCGACGCGCTCCAGGGGTCCGGCCGGGTGGCGGAGGAGACCCGCCGCCGGGTCCGCGACGCCGCCGACCGGCTCGGCTACCGGCCCAACAGCGCCGCCCGGAGCCTCCGCCGGGCCAGCACCGGCGCGCTCGGCCTGTACCTGCCGCGCACCGCGACCCGGCTGGACTACTACATGACGCTCGCCTTCGGAGCCGTGGCCCGCGCCCAGGAGGACGGCCTGGACGTGGTGCTGCTGGCCCCCGACGGCGGGGCCGCCGGGCGGCTCGCCTCGCGCGTGGACGGCCTGCTGGTGATCGACCCCGAGGCCGGCGACGACGCGGTGACCGGGCTGCTCGACGCGGGCGTGCCGGTGGTCACCGGCGAGCGCTACCCCGGCCCGGCGCCCGCCCCGGCCGGGGCGGTGGTCTGCGACAACGCCGCCTCGCTGACCGCGCTGCTGGACCATGTACGCGCGGCCGGGGCCCGGCGCCCGGCCCTGCTCGCGCCCGCCGGCTCCTCCGCGTGGGTCACCGCGCTGCGCGAGACGGCGGAGACGTGGGGCCGTACGCACGGGTGCGATGTCGCCGTACGGACCGTGCCGTTCGCCGCGACCCCCGACGAGGCGGCGCGCGCCACCGTGGACCTGTTGGCGGACGATCCGGCCGTGGACGCGGTGCTGTGCGCGCCCGACGGGGCCGCCGCCGGCGTGCTGCGGGCCGCCGCCGGGACCGGCCGCACGGCCGGGCGGGACCTGCTCGTCGCGTCCTGCGTGGACGGGGCGGCCCTGCGCGGCAGCGCGCCGCCCGTGACGGCGATCGACCTGCGCCCGGACGCGTACGGGCGGGCCTGCGCCGCCCTGCTCTGCGACATCCTGGCCGGGCGGGCCGCACCGGAGACGGTCCGCCCTCACGAGTGGGAGTTGCGGGTACGGGCGTCCACCCGCCCGGAGGGCACGGCGGGCGGAACGGCAGAGGGCGCAGCGGACGGAACGGCAGAGGCCGCGGCGGGCGGGACAACAGAGGAACAGCCGGCCTGACAGGGGCCGATCGGCCGATCCGCCCCGTCGCCACCCGCTACTTCGCGTACGGTGCCAGCGCCGCCTTCACCGTCGCTTCCAGCGCGGCGGGGTCGGCCCCCGTACGGGACCGCAGGTTGACCCCGTAGGCGAGCAGGGCCAGCAGCCCGGCAGTGGCCTCCGGGTCCACGCCCGGGGCGAGTTGGCCGCGCGCGGCGGCGGCGCTGAGCACCGACCGCATGGCGTCGACCAGCGACTCGTGGTGTTCGTCGAGCAGTCGGCGTACGGCGGGCTCGGCGCTGGACGGCCCGGTGTGCGCGTTGGCGATCATGCAGCCCCAGCGGGCGTACGGGCCGCTGCAGCGCAGCCGGATCAGCTCGGTGAAGAACTCGGTGACGGCGGGCAGGCCGCGCGGGTCCGCCGCCAGTCGCGCGAACGCGGGCCGTGACCACTGCTCGACGTACCGGCGCAGGGCGGCGAGGTAGAGGTCCTGCTTGCCGCCGAAGGTGGCGTAGAGACTGGAGCGGCTGACGCCGGTGCGGTCGACCACCTCCTGGATGCCGGTCGCGGCGACGCCCCGCTCCCAGAACAGCCGGACCACGGCCTCCAGGGCCGCGTCCGGGTCGAAGTGCTTGATGTCGGGCATGCCCGGGGCCCGCCGCCTTCCTCGTCACGATCACTACCGGCGGCTGCCGCGCGCGCCGGCTTCTTGAATCAGCCGTTCCAAGATAACCCCGCGCAGCCCTTGGCAAGAGGGAGCCGCACCCGTAACTTGAAACGACCGTTCCAAGTTCCGTGCGCCCCGCACGCCTCCCCGGACAGGTGGGTCAACCCATGAGCCTCGACGCCGAGTTGCACGCCTTCTTCACGTCCCGCTACCCGCAGATCCCGGCCGCCGCGCGGGCGGTCATGGAGCGGGCCGGTCGCGAACTGGCCGAGTCCGGGCAGGCCGCCGCGGCGCCCGGACCCGGCACAGCGGCCCCCGACTTCACGCTGCCCGCGGCGGACGGACGGAAGGTCACCCTGAGCGCCCTCCTCGCCGACGGGCCGGTCGTGCTCACCTTCTACCGCGGCGCGTGGTGCCCGTACTGCAACCTCGCGCTGCGCGCCCTCCAGGAGCACCACGCCGCCATCACCGCGCGCGGCGCCCGGCTGGTGGCCGTCTCGCCGCAGATACCCGACGAGTCCCTGACCCTCGCCGAAAAGCACGGGCTGGCCTTCGACGTGCTCAGCGACGTGGGCTCCGAGGTCGCCGAGCGGTACGGCATCGCCTTCGACCTGCCCGAGGACCTGGCCGCCGTGTACGACTCCTTCGGCTTCGAGATGCAGCGCGTCAACGGCGGACATCCGCGCACCCTGCCGCTGCCCGCCACCTTCGTCATCGACCGCACGGGCACGGTCCGCTGGGCCTTCGCCGACCCCGACTACGTCAAGCGCGCCGAACCGGCGGACATCCTGGCCGCCCTGGACGCCCTCACCTCCTCCTGACGCCCCGCCCCTTACCCGCCAAAAACGGCAAAACCTAAAAAACAGGTGGAAAACCATGCTTCCCGCCTGAAACGATCCCCGCATGACCACACGTTCCTTCGACGACCTGGTGGCCGAGGCGGAGTCCGTGTCCGTCGCCGGCTGGGACTTCTCCTGGCTGGACGGCCGGGCCACCGAGCAGCGCCCCTCGTGGGGATACCAGCGCTCCCTGGGCGCACGGCTGGCGGGTGCCACCGCCGCGCTGGACATCCAGACCGGCGGCGGTGAAGTCCTCGCGGGCGCCGGGCCGTTGCCGCCGGTGATGGCGGCGACGGAGTCCTGGCCGCCGAACGTCGCGAAGGCGACCGCGCTGCTGCACCCGCTCGGCGCGGTCGTCGTCGCCGACCCGGACGAGCCGCCGCTGCCGTTCGCCGACGGCGCCTTCGACCTCGTCACCAGCCGCCACCCGGCCACCGTCTGGTGGTCGGAGATCGCCCGCGTGCTGCGCCCCGGCGGCACGTACTTCGCCCAGCACGTCGGCCCGGCCAGCGTCTTCGAGCTGGTCGAGTACTTCCTCGGCCCGCAGCCCGGGGAAGTGCGGCGCAAGCGCCACCCCGACGACGAGAGCCGGGACGCCGAGGCCGCGGGCCTGGAGATCGCCGAGCTGCACTCCGAGTCCCTGCGCATGGAGTTCTTCGACATCGGCGCGGTGATCTACTTCCTGCGCAAGGTGATCTGGATGGTGCCGGGCTTCACGGTGGACGGCCACCGCGACCGGCTGCGCGAGCTGGACGCGAAGATCCGGGCGGAGGGGCCGTTCGTGGCCCACTCCACCCGCTTCCTCATCGAGGCCCGCAAACCGGCCTGACAGCCGGGGGTAGGGGCGGCCATGGCCGCCCCTACCCCTCACGCCAACTCCACCAATTCCGCGTACTCCCGCCCCCACAGGTCCTCCGCGCCGTCCGGCAGCACCAGCACCCGGTCGGGGCGGAGGGCCTCGACGGCCCCCGGGTCGTGGCTGACCAGCACGATCGCGCCGGGGTAGGTGCCGACGGCGGCCAGCACCTCGTCCCGGGAAGCCGGGTCGAGGTGGTTGGTCGGCTCGTCCAGCAGCAGCACGTTGGCGCGCGAGTGGACCAGACCGGCCAGCGCCAGCCGGGTCCTCTCGCCGCCGGACAGCACCCGTACCGGCTTGTCCGCGTCGTCCCCGGAGAAGAGGAACGCGCCGAGGACGTGCCGGGCCTCGCCGTCGGTCAGGTGCGGCGCGGCGGCGGCCAGGTTCTCGCGGACCGTACGGGACGGGTCGAGCGTGTCGTGCTCCTGCGCGAAGTAGCCCAGCCGCAGGCCGTGCCCGGCCACCACGCGCCCCGCGTCGGGGGTCTCCCGCCCGGCCAGCAGCCGCAACAGCGTCGTCTTGCCCGCCCCGTTGAGCCCCAGCACGACCAGCCGGCTCCCCCGGTCCACGGCCAGGTCGACACCGTCGAGCACCTGGTGGTCCCCGTACGCCTTGGCCAGGCTGACGGCGCCCAGCGGCACCCGGCCGCACGGTGCGGGCTCGGGCAGCCGGATGCGCACGGTCTTCTCGGTGCGCCGGACCGGCTCCAGCTCCGCGAGCATGCGGTCGGCGCGGCGGGCCATGTTCTTCGCCGAGACGGCCGTCGCGACGTTGGCGCGCATCCTGTCGGCCTGGCTGTGCAGCGCCGCCGCCTTCCGCTCCGCGCTGGCGCGCTCCCGCGCCCGGCGCCGGTCGTCCGCCGCGCGCTGGGCGAGGTAGGTGTGCCAGCCGGTGTTGTGCACGTCGAGCGCGGCGCGCGCCGGTTCCACGTGAAACACCCGGTTGACGGTGTCGGCGAGCAGCCCGGTGTCATGGCTGATCATCACCAGCCCGCCCCGGTACGCGGCCAGGAAGCCGCGCAGCCAGGCGACCGAGTCGGCGTCGAGGTGGTTGGTCGGCTCGTCCAGCAGCAGCGTGCCGTGCCCGGCGAACAGGATGCGGGCCAGCTCGACCCGCCGCCGCTGCCCGCCCGACAGCCCGCCCACGGGCCGGTGCAGCACCCGCTCGGGCAGCCCCACCCCGGCCGCGACCCGCGCCGCCTCGGCCTCGGCCGCGTACCCGCCACGTGCCTGGAAGGCGTCCTCGGCCCGCGCGTAAGCCGCCATCGCCTTCTCCTGCTCGGCCGCGCCCACGGCCTCGGCCAGCGCCTCCGAGGCGCGCCGCAGTTCGCGTACGGTCCGGTCCAGACCACGCGCGGAAAGAATCCGGCCGGTGACGGTGACGGCCGGGTCGGCCGTACGGGAGTCCTGCGGCAGATGGCCGACGCTCCCCGTACGGACGATGTCCCCGGCGGCGGGCCGCACCCGCCCCGCCAGGGTGTCGAGCAACGTCGTCTTCCCCGCCCCGTTGCGGCCCACCAGGCCGATTCGGTCACCGGGGGCGACATGAAAGGAAACGCCGGACAGCAGAAGCCGGGCGCCGACGCGCACGTCGACACCACGAACGGTAATCATGGAAAAACACTCCGGAACAGCTCAAGGACACACGGGTGGCGTGAAAGCGGGTGTCCGAGCTAAGAAATCCGGGGGGTCGACATGGGGGCGAGGGTAGACGGCGGCACACGGGGATGCACACGGTTTTCCGTACGGGCCTTTTCGCGGCGGCGAAGCGAGCCCGGGGCCCGGTTACGCCGGAGGCACGTGCGGCGGCCCGCCGGAGGGGGCGCCGTGACCGGGGAGCAGCCTTCCCGGCGGCAGGTACCGGAGCCGCCCGGTGGCATCGGTCACCGACGAGAACCCGGCTGCCTCCAGTACGGCGACCTGCTTGGCCTTGTAGCGCCGGTTGACGACGATCCCGACCGGCAGGGAGGCCATCAGCGCGGCCCAGATGACGGCGACGGTGACGAGGACCGTGGTGCTCGCGCTGAACCTGTACGCGGCGGCTCCGGCCACCGCCGTGAAGCCGATGCCCGCGAACACCACCATCTGCTTCTCGGTGAGCCTGGTGGCGAGGTCGAAGGCGATACGGGCCCTGACGAGCTCCACCGCACCGGGCGCGACCGGCGGCAGTTCACCCCCGGCCGCGGCCCCGGGGTACCGAGCGCAGTTCCGCGCGGCCCGCTCCCGGGCCTGTGGCGTGAGGTCGGGCACGATCGTCATGACCAGCCCGCGGTTCTGCGGGCCGCCGCCCTGCCGCACGCGGGCGTAGTCGTACCCGAACTCCTGCGCGAGGGCGCCGAGTCGCGCGAGCTGCCTCATGGAGGCCATGGCGCTGGTGACCTCAACGGCCTGCCCGCTCGCCATCCCCCTGAGCATCCCCCGCACCTGCCGCTTGCTCACCGGTACTCCCCCCGTCAGTCATACCCGGCGAGTTTCGCACGTCGGTATGACCACGCGGGGCCCCGCTCGTCCCGGGCCCGCCCGGCCGCCTCGCATTTCCCCGCCGGCACACGACGCCGGCCTCCGCGGAGTTTCCACGAAGACCGGCGGGGCGGGGACCCCGTGGGGGCCGGAGGTCAGACCTCGGCGGCGATCCAGGCGATGTGCCAGCCGTTCTTGGCGGCGTATGCGGGGTCGATGGGCTGGCGGTCGACGCGGCGTACGTAGACGCGGAAGCCGGTGGGGGTGGCGTTGTACACGGTGTTTCCGCCGGTGGTCATCCACATGCGGTCGTCGCCGGTGAGGGCCGCGATATACGCGGGGGTGTCGGTGAAACCGCCCTCGCTCGTGTCGACGTCGATGTAAACGCCGTCACCATTGCGGTCGGGATAGTTCTGCCAGCCTTCGCCGGGGGCGGTCCTGCCGGAAAGGAACTTGCCGTTCTGCATTGCTTGCTCCTGTCGCGTCCTCGTAGGAATGCGGACCGGCGATCCACTGATCGGCGGCCCTGGCAGTTTGTGCCCGAAAGTCAGGCATTAGCAAGGCCGTTCGACAGAGTTGGCCTGATGTGGGGAGTGCGGACGGGTGGTGGCCCGGTGGCCGGTTCGGAGGGTTGACCGGGGGGCCGTACGGGCCTAGTCGGGGGGCCGACGGGCTTCATGATTCTTTCCCGGGTGGGCTTGACAGCCCCCGGCCGTCTTACAAACCTTGGACGCAGCCATTGCTTGGCGGCCCCGGCACCATCGACGCATGAGGAATTCGCGATCCGGGCCTCGCGACATGGATCTCTCCGGTACCACGGCGCATATGCCGCACCGGAGCAGCCGATACGGCCTCTGTGTCGAACGCCGACGACGTCCCGTGCCGCTCGCCGCACCGCTTCCCCGGCACGAGGCCGATGACGGGCTTTGGAGAGGGTTGTGGCAGCGCCGAAAGAGTCGAGGACAGGTGCGGGGGACGCAACGACGGAGAACCCCTGGATCATTTCGCGGGCGGGCGTACCCGTTACCGCCGGGAACGGCGTACCGGTGCCCACCGGGAACGGACCGGCCGCGCGGTATGAATTCCGGGCCGCGGCGGAATGGGCGGAATTCGGCGCGGTGATCGATATGGCCTACGGCGGCCATCCGCACTCCCCCGCGCACAGCGCCGTGGTCGGCGCGCTATTCGAATCCAAACGTTCCCTGGTCGCGTGTTACGGCGGCCGCCCGTGCGCCACCTTCGCCGGATACGCGCTGGAGATGACGCTGCCCGGCGGCCCGGCCCCGGTGGCCGGCATCGGATACGTCGCGGTGGCACCGCCCCACCGGCGGCGCGGCCTGATGCGCGAGCTCCTGCGGCAGGCGCTCACCGCGCTGCACGAGGAGCGGGGCGAGCCGGTCGCGGTGCTGCACTCGACCGAGCCGGGCATCTACGGGCGCTTCGGGTTCGGCCTGGCATCCCAGGCCGTCGAACTGTCCGTACCGCCCGAGGCCCGTGCGTTCACCCAGGAATCGGACGGTGACGGCCTGACGCCGGACGTCCTCGCACCCGAGGACGGGCGCGCCGCCGTCGCCGCCGTCTACGACGCCTGTGTGCCCGAACGCCCGGGCATGCTGCGGCGGGACGCCGCCTGGCAGCGCCGCGCCGTCGAGGACGAACCGGCGTCCCGCAACGGCGCGGGACGGCTGCTGTGCCTGCTGGCGTCCGGCCCCGGCGGCGAGCCCCGCGGGTACGCGCTGTACCGGCTGCGGCCCGCCTGGCAGCGGTCCCGGCCGCGCTACGAACTGACCGTACGAGAACTCTTCGCGCGCGACCCGGCCGCGTACGCCTTCCTGTGGCGCGCGCTGCTGGACACCGATCTCGCCGGGACCGTCAGGGCGCAGACCCGCCCCGTCGACGACCCGTTGCTGGCGCTGCTCGACGACCCGCGCAGCGCCGCGCCCACCCTGCGCGACCAGCTCTACGCCCGTGCCGTCGACCTGGACCGGGCCCTGACCGCGCGCACGTACAGCGCGCCGGTCGATGTGGTGCTGGAGGTGAGCGACGCCATGTGCCCCTGGAACGCCGGGCGTTGGCAGCTCACCGCGGACGCCGACGGATTCGCCGAGTGCACGCGGACGGGTGCGTCGGCCGACCTGGCCCTGACCGCCCGCGAGATCGGCGCGGTCCTGCTCGGCGGCGGCTCACTGGTCCAGCTGGCGCACGCGGGCCGGGTCGCCGAGCTGCGGCCGGGCGCGCTCCGCGCCGCCTCGGCCGCCTTCCGCCACGATCCGGCGCCGTTCTGTCCGATGGCGTTCTGAGGCCGGAAGCAGGCCGCGAGCAAGCCGGGAGGCCGGAGAGGCCAGAGAGGCCGGAGAGGCCGGAGAGGCCGGAAGACGGTCACCCCCCCCCGGACCGCCCGCCCCGGCGCCCCGACGGCCTGACGACCCCGGACGCGTCCCCATCCACCCTTCCCTAGGAGCCCCCATGCCCGGACCCGGCTACGCCTTCTTCGGTGACGAGGAGCGCGACAACGTCGAGCAGGTGCTGGAAGCCTGGTCGCGGACGACCGCCGCGCACTCCTACCCGCTGGGCGACCTCACCCAGACCCGGCTGTTCGAGCAGGCCGCGGCGCACCGGCTGGGCAGCCCGTACTGCCTGTCCGTCAACAGCGGCACGTCCGCTCTGCTGACCGCCCTCGCCGCGCTCGGCATCGGCCCCGGCGACGAGGTCATCGTGCCCGGCTACCTCTACACCGCCTGCCTGGCCGCCATCGTCTACAGCGGCGCCACCCCGGTGCTCGCCGAGGTGGACGCCTCGCTCACCCTCGACCCCGGCGACGTACGGCAGCGGATCACCGGGCGCACCAAGGCGCTGATGCCGGTGCACATGCTCGGCGCGGCCTGCGACCTGGCCGCCCTGCGGCGGATCGCCGGCGAGCACGGGCTGCTGATGCTGGAGGACGCGGCGCAGGCGTGCGGCGGCACGTACCGGGGGCGGCCGCTGGGCACGTTCGGGCAGGCGGGCGCCTTCTCGCTCAACATGTTCAAGGTCATCACCGGTGGGGACGGCGGTTTCCTGCTCACCTCCGACGAGCGGGTCTTCCAGCGGGCGTACGGCTTCCACGACCACGGCTGGTTCCCGTACCGCCGCGAGGAGGGCCCCGGCGACCGGCTGTGGGGCCTGAACCTGCGGATGACGGAGCTGACGGCGGCCGTGGCGCGCGCCCAGCTCGGCCGCCTGGACGCCGTGCTGGCGCGTACCCGGGGGCTGCGGGACGAGCTGCTGGAGCAGCTGCCCGAGCGGGACGGCATGGTGCGCCGGTTCCTGCACGACGCGGACGGGGACTGCGCGTCCGTGATCGTGTACGTCTTCGACGAGCGGGCCGACGCCGAGGCCGTCGCCAAGCGGCTCGGCACCAAGACGCTGCTGCACTCGCCCAAGCACTACTACGGCGGCCTGCCCGAACTGCCCTCGCTGGCGGCCCCGGACGGCTCCTCCTGCCCCTTCCGCCCGCCCGCCGAGGCCTGGCGGCGGGACGGCTGGCGGGCGGGCGCGCTGCCCCGTACCGACGATGTGCTGAGCCGTTCGCTGGCGCTGACCGTCGGGCTGTCCGACACGTATCTGGGCGCCGACTTCGGGGTGGACGTCTTCAGCGGCGGCGACGAGATCGCCGAGGTCGCCGAGCGGTTCCGCGAGACGGCCGACGAAGTGCTCGGCTGACCGGCGCACGGGCCCGCCCCGTACGCCCCGCCCCGTACGACCTACCCCGTACGGCCGGGCCCACTTCCCGTACGACCGCCCCGCACGACCGCTCTCCCCCTCCCCCCGGATCGCCGCCCCCGCCCGAGGAAAGGACCGTCATGTCCGCGACCCGAACCACCGCGCAGTTGCCCGGCGGAGCCACCATGCCCCTGGTCAGCGTCGTGGTGCCGTGCTTCGACGAGGCGGCCGTCATCGGGGAGACGCACCGCCGGCTCAGCACGGTCCTGCGCGGCCTGCCGGAGTGCGAGTACGAGGTGGTGTACGTGGACGACGGCAGCGGCGACGCCACCTGGGACCGGCTCACCGCGCTCGCCGCCGAGGACGCGCGCGTCCGGCTGGTACGGCTGACCCGCAACTTCGGACACCAGCCGGCCGTCCTCGCGGGCCTGCGCGAAGCGTCCGGGGACGCGGTGGTGACCATCGACGCCGACCTCCAGGACCCGCCGGGCCTCATCGCCGACATGGTCGAGCGCTGGCGCGCGGGCTGGCCCGTGGTCTCCGCGCGGCGCACCGGACGGGAGGGCGAGAGCCGCTTCAAGACCGGCACCGCCCATGTCTTCTACCGGCTGCTCGCCGCCGTCGCCGACCACCCCGTGAACCTGGACACCGGGGACTTCCGGCTGCTGGACCGCGAGGTCGTGCGCACCCTCTCGCTGCTGCCGGAGAGCGAGCTGTACCTGCGCGGTTCGGTGTGCTGGGCGGGTTTTCCCGAGACGAGCCTGGAGTACGGGCGGCTGCCGCGGCTGGCCGGCCGGACGAAGTACACGCTGCGCAAGATGGCCGGGCTGTCCCGGCGCGGGCTGCTCGCCTGTTCGTCCGCCCCGGCCCGGGTGCCCGCCGTCGTCGGCCTGGCCTGGCTCGGCGGTACGGCCGCGGTCTCGGCCGTGCGGGGCCGCCCGCTGCCGCTGGCCGCGTGGACCTTCGGCTGCGAGGCGGTGCTGCTCGGGCTGCTGGGCGAGTACCTGCTGCTGGTCCACCGCGAGGTGCGCGGGCGGCCGCCGTACGTGGTCCGCCAGCGGTGGGCGGCCGGGGTGGCGACGCCGGTGGAGCTGGTCCCGGTGGAGGCGGCCGAGCACGCCAAGGCGTGGGCCGCCGGGAGCGCCCGGTGAGCGCCGGGGGCGGCGGCCGGGATGCGCGGGGGCCGTGGGACGTGGTCGTCGTCGGCGCCGGGTTCACCGGGCTGGCCGCCGCGCACGAACTCGGCCGGGCCGGACTGCGCTGCCTGGTGCTGGAGGCCGACGACCGGGTGGGCGGCCTGGCGGGCACGTTCTCCGTCGGTGACCGGCAGCTGGAGCGCTTCTACCACCACTGGTTCGCCTCCGACACGGACATCTTCCGGCTCTGCGCCGACCTGGGCCGCCCCGACCTGGTACGGCGGCACCACGGCCGTACGGGCTTCTACTACGCGGGCGGCATCCACCGCCTGTCGAACCCGCTCGACGTGCTGCGCTTCGCGCCGCTGCCGCCCGCCGACCGGCTGCGCCTGGGCCGCTCGGTGCTGCGCGCCGGGCGCGTGCGGCACTGGCGCGAGCTGGAGGCGCTGACCGCCGAGGAGTGGCTGGTCTCGCTGGGCGGGCGGCGGGTGTACGACCGGGTGTGGCGGCCGCTGCTGGAGGGCAAGTTCGGCCCGTACGCGTCCGAGGTCGGCGCCACCTGGATGTGGACGAAGCTGCACCTGCGGGGCGGCAGCCGCAGCCGGTCGGGCCGCGAGGTCCTGTACTACCTGCACGGCGGCTGCGGCGCCCTGCTGGACGCCTGGCTGCCCCGGCTGGCCGGTCTGGGCGTACGGATACGGACCGGCAGCCCGGTCACGGAGGTGCTGACCGGGCCGGCCGGGGTGACCGGCGTCCGGTGCGGCGACGAGGTGATCGAGGCGCCACGGGCGCTGCTGACCTGCGCGCCCGGCCCGGCCGCCGCCCTGCTCGCCCGGTCCGGCCACCCCGCCGCCCCGGCGCTGCGCCGCCGCCTCGGGGCGATCCCGTACCTGGCCAACCTGTGCCTGGTGCTGGAGAACGACCGGCCGCTGTCGGACACGTACTGGCTCAACGTCACCGACCCGCGCTTCCCGTACGTCGGCGTCATCGAGCACACCAACCTCGACGCGCCGGAGCACTACGGCGGGCGGCACCTCGTCTACCTGTCCGCCTACCTGCCGGCGGACGCGCCGCTCTACCGGATGAGCGACGCGGAGGTGTTCCGCCGCAGCCTTCCGCACCTGCGCCGGATGTTCCCGGCGTTCCGCGCGGACTGGGTGCGCGCCCACCACGTCTGGCGCGCCGACCACGCGCAGCCGGTCATCACCCGGCACTACTCGCGGGCCGTGCCCGGCGTCGAGAACGCCCTGCCGGGCCTCTACCTCTCCTCGATGGCCCAGGTCTTCCCGGAGGACCGGGGCACCAACTACGCGCTGCGGGGCGGGCAGCGCGCCGGCCGGCTGATCGCCGACCGCCTCCGTACGGCCCGGCGCCGTACGGACCGCAGCGCACCGCACGGCGCCGACGACCCACGGATCGGAGCGGACCATGACTGACCCCCGGGCGATACCGCCCCTGTTCACGACGGAGGACTGTGAGCGCATGCCCGCCCACCAGGTGCACGAGCTCTACCGGCACTACGTCAGCCGCGCCCAGGTCTCGCTCCTCGGTTCCTTCGGTTTCGGCCACGACCTGGTCG
This sequence comes from Streptomyces albofaciens JCM 4342, assembly GCF_008634025.1. Taxonomy (NCBI): domain Bacteria; kingdom Bacillati; phylum Actinomycetota; class Actinomycetes; order Kitasatosporales; family Streptomycetaceae; genus Streptomyces; species Streptomyces albofaciens. The sequence goes on from NZ_PDCM01000002.1 coordinate 4,291,809, forward strand.
ACCACGCCGAGGGCTGCTGGATCACCCTGCGGGACGGGCGCCGCATCCTGGACTTCACCGGCGGGATCGGCGTGCTCAACCACGGGCACAACCACCCCCGGCTCCTGGCCGCCCGCCGCCGCTTCGGCGAGCGGCGCGCCATGGAGGTCCACAAGAACTTCCTGTCGCCGTACGTGGCGGCGCTCAGCCACAACCTGGCCCGGCTGCTGCCCGGCGACCTGAACATCAGCTACTTCCCCAACTCCGGCGCGGAGGCCGTCGAAGGCGCCGTGAAGCTGGCGTACAAGTACCACCGCGGGCACCGCGGCACGGTGCTGCACAGCGACATCTCCTTCCACGGCAAGCTGCTCGGCGCGGGCAGCCTCACCGCCTCACCGGAGGTGGACTTCCCCTACCCCCGCCTGCCCGGCACCGACCACTTCGCCTACGACGACCTGGAGTCCTTCGCGCTCGCCCTGGAAAGGCACCGGGCGGGCAGCGGCGGCAGCGACGTGTACGCGGTGGTGCTGGAGCCGTTCAGCGCGTCCAGCGTCCGCGAGTGCTCGGAGGGGTTCCTGCGCGAGGTCCGCAGGCTGTGCACGGAACGGGACATCGTCCTGGTCTTCGACGAGGTGTACACGGGCTGGGGACGCACGGGCACGCTCTTCCACTTCATGCGCCACCCCGGGCTGGTCCCCGACGTGGTGACCACCTCGAAGTCGTTCGGCGGCGGCAAGTCCTCGATCTCCGGCTACACCGCGCGCGAACCGGTCTTCCGCGCCGCGTACGACAACCACGCCGACGCGACGCTGCACAGCACCACGTACTACGGCTTCGGCGAGGAGACCGCGACCGCGCTGGAGGCCGTCGCCGTCGCGGTCGAGGACGACTACCCGGCGCGCGCCGTGCGGATCGGCGAACGGCTGGGCGGCGGCCTCGCCGACCTCGCCGCCCGCCACCGCTCCCTGGTGAGCGGCACCTTCGGCCGGGGCGCGCTGCACGGCCTGTTCCTCAACGACGGCAACCCCGGCCTGGACCGGCTGCTGCGCCTGCTGCCCTCGACGTTCGCCAGGGACCCGCGCGCCCGCCGCAAGCTGGTCACCGCCGCCGTGATCGCCTCGCTCTACCGCGACTTCGGCGTGCTGGCCTACTACGGCTCCAACCACGGCCTGCCGCTCATCGCCTCGCCGCCGCTGGTGGCCGAGGAGACCGAGGTCGAGGTGTTCCTCCAGGCGCTGGACTCGGTGCTGGAGCAGGGAGCCGGGCGGCTGCTGGCCCGCTTCGCCAAGGACGTACTGGCGCAGCACGTACCCGTACGGGGGAAGGAGTCCAGGGAGCAGGTGGTGGCGCGGTGAGCGGCGCACACCTGGTGGACGGCGGGCGGATGGCGCGGGCTCTGCGGGCGAGCGGACTGCCGGCCCTGTGGGCGGCCCGCTACCCGGCGCTCGCCGATCCGCTCGCCGGTGCGCGCGCTGCCGCGCATGTCAGCGGGTCGCTGGGGCGGCTGCCGGTGCTGTATCGCGTCGGTGCCGAAGTGGCGCTGCGCGCGGCCGGGTTGGTGACGCGCCCGGTGCCCGCCGCCAAGTGCGACCGGCTGGCGCGGGTGCCCGGGTTCGGGCGGCTTCTGGCCGTCACCGACTCCCTCGCGCTGTACGGCGGGCTGGACGGTGAGCCGAGCAAATGACCCGCCGCCGCACCCCCACCCGCACCGTCTCCTGCGACGCCCTGGTCATCGGCTCCGGCGCCGGCGGCGCGGTCGCCGCGCTGGAACTGGCGCGGGCCGGACACCCCACCGTCGTCCTGGAGGAAGGCCCCCGGACGACCACCGCGGAGCTGGCCGCGTCCGCACCGGCGACCAATTTGCGCCGCCTCTACCGCGACGCCGGACTGACCCCCATCCTCGGCAGCCCGGTCATCCCGTACGGCGAGGGCCGCTGCGTGGGCGGCAGCACGGTCGTCAACGGCGGGCTGCTGTGGGCGCCGCCGGACGCGCTGCTGGACCGCTGGGCGCGGGTGATGGGCACCACCGGCTACCGCGCCGAGCGGCTGGCCGGACACCTGCGTACGGTGTCCGAGCGGCTCGGCGTCGGCGAGCAGCCGCACGGCGACGGCAACGCGGACTCGCGGCTGCTCGCCGAGGCGGCCGACGCCCTGGGCTGGCGGTGGTCCGCCGCCCGGCGGGCCGCCCCCGGCTGCCGCCACCTGAACCGCTGCCCGACCGGCTGTCCCGGCGGCGCCAAGCGCAGCATGCTGGTCAGCTATCTGCCGGAGGCGGAGCGGTACGGGGCGGTGATCGAGCCCGGCACCCGGGCCGTGCTGCTGCGGCACGACGGCCGCACCGTGCAGAGCGTCGTGGCCCTCGGCGGCCCGGACGGCCGCACCCGCGTCGACTACCGGCCGCGTACGGTCTTCCTCGCCGCCGGGGCCGTCGGCAGCGCCCTCCTCCTCCAGCGCAGCGGCATCCACGCCCGCACCGCCGGGCGCGACATGGGCTTTCACGTCAACTTCCGCCTGGTGGCCCGCTTCACCGACCCGGTGCACGCCGGGCGGGGCACGATCTTCACGGCCCAGCTCCGGGAGTTCGAGGACCTGGGCATCCACGTCATGCCCGCCAACCTCACCGCCGGATCGCTCGCGGCGGCGCTCGCCGGACACGGGCCCGCGGTGGTCAACGCGCTGCTGGCGGACCTGCCGCGGGTCGCGGTCTACACGGTGCAGGTGCGGATGAGCGGACGGATCGCCGTACGCCGATTGCCGGGCGGCGGGCGCCTGCTGCGGCACCGGATGACGCCGTACGACCGCGGCCTGCTGCGCTTCGCGCTCGGCCGGGCGGCGCGGCTGCTGTTCCGGGCGGGTGCCGCGGAGCTGTATCCGCCGTCCCCCGGCGTACTGCGCTCGCGGAGCGCGGCGCGGGAGTTCGCGGTCCGCGCCGACCCGCGCGGCTGGGACCTGGTGTGCGTCCACGCCATGGCGTCCTGCCCGATGGGGCGGGCCGCGCTGGGCGGGGTGTGCGACCAGCACGGCCGCCCGTACGGTTTCGGCAACCTCCGGCTGTGCGACGCCTCGGTGCTGCCGGGGCCCGCCGGGCTCAGCCCGCAGGGCACCGTCATGGCCTTCGCCCACGAGATCACCGCCCGCTACCTCTCCTCACCCCCGCAGGTCCCCACGAGGAGGCACTGTGACAGCGACACCCCATCCTGATCCCGACGGCGCGCGGCACCGCGCCGAAGGCCGCCCGCGCGGCCTGCTCCGCCCCACCGGGCCCGTCGTGGACTGCGACATCGCCGTCATCGGCTCCGGCATGGGCGGCGCGACCCTGGCGTACGCCCTGCGCGGCACCGGCGCCCGGGTCCTGGTCGTCGAGCGCGGCGACTTCCTGCCCCGGGAATGGCAGAACTGGTCCGCGCCCGCGGTCTTCACCGCAGGGCGCTACCGCAACGCCGAGCCCTGGTACGACGCCTCCGCCCGGCGCTACTTCGCCCCCGGTGTGCACTACTACGTCGGCGGCAACACCAAGGTCTTCGGCGCCACCCTGCCGCGCTTCCGGGAGGCCGACTTCGGGCCGCTGGAGCACGCGGAAGGCATCTCGCGCGGCTGGCCGTTCCCGTACGGCGTGCTGGAGCCGCACTACGCGCGCGCCGAACGCCTCTACCGGGTGCACGGCGCCCGCGGGGCCGATCCGACCGACCCCTGGCGCTCCGGCGAGTACCCGTGGCCCGCCGTGGCCCACGAGCCCCCGGTCGCCTCGCTGGCGGAGTCGCTGCGCGCCCAGGGCCTGAAGCCGTACGCGCTGCCCACCGGCATCGACCTGCGGGCGGACGGCGCGTGTCTGCGCTGTGCCACCTGCGACGGCTTCCCGTGCCTGGTCGAGGCCAAGAGCGACGCCGACGTGTGCGCGCTGCGGCCCGCGCTGGCCGCCGGCAACGTCTCGCTGCTCACCCGGGCCACCGTCACGCGGCTGGTGACCGGGCCGTCCGGGCGGCGGGTGACCGCGGCGCTGGCCCAGTACGAGGGCCGGGAGCTGCGCATCCACGCCGAGCGGTTCGTGCTGGCCTGCGGCGCGGTCAACACGGCGGCGCTGCTGCTGCGTTCGGAACCCGGCGCGCTGCGTACCGGCCCCGTACGGGACACCGGTCTGGCCAACGGCTCCGGACAGGCCGGGCGCAACTACATGGTGCACAACTCGACGTTCCTGATGGCCGTCGATCCGCGCCGCGCCGACGAGGTGGTGTTCCAGAAGACGCTAGGCGTCAACGACTGGTACCTGGGCAACGGCACCCACGGCCCGCTCGGCAACGTGCAGGCCCTGGGCAAGCTGCGGGCTCCCTCGGCGGGCGGCCTGTGGCCCCGGGCCCCGCGCCCGCTGCTCGCCGCCGCCACCCGGCGCAGCATGGACCTCTACCTCACCAGCGAGGACCTGCCCGTGCCGGACAACCGGGTGACCGTCGGCCCCAGGGAACGGGTCGAGGTGCGCTGGCGGCCGGTGAACCTGCCGCCGCACCGCGAACTGGTGCGCCGCGCCACGGCGATGATGCGCCGGGCGGGCTTCCCCCTGGTCTTCACCCGCCGGATGGGCATCGCCGTCAACTCGCACCAGTGCGGCACCGCGGTGGCCGGGGAGGACCCGGCGACCAGCGTCGTCGGCCCGGACTGCAAGGCTCACGAACTGGACAACCTGTGGGTCGCGGACAGCTCCTGGTTCCCGTCCTCGGCGGCGGTCAACCCGGCGCTGACGATCGCCGCGAACGCACTGCGGATCGCGCACATGGTGGCGGGGACCGCGGACGTGGCGGAGGAGACGGGAATGCCGTACGGGCCTGGGGAGGGCGGCCTCCGGGACGGCGGCTGCGCGGGTCCGTGCCCCACCGGCGGCCCCCGGAGAGACGGAGGGACCGCGGGCCCATGATCGTCGACCACGCCTACGACCTGGTCACCGACGACCTCTTCCTGCGCCTGGACGGACTGCTGCCGCACGCCGAGCTGTTCCTGAAGCTGGAAGGGCTCAACCCGGCCGGATCGGTCAAGCTCAAGACCGCCACCGGCCTGGTCGAGGACGCCGAGCGGCGCGGCGTGCTGCGCCCCGGCGGCTCGCTGATCGAGTCGTCCTCCGGCAACCTGGGCATCGCCCTGAGCGCGGTCTGCGCGGCCAAGGGCTACACCTTCACCTGCGTCACCGACCCGAACGTACCGCGGCAGAGCGTCGCCCTGATGCGCGCGTTCGGCGCCCACGTCTGCGTCGTGGACACCCGCGACGGCAACGGCGGCTACCTGGGCAGCCGGATCGCGCTGATCCGCAGCGCCCTGGACCTCGACCCGTCACTGACCTGGCTCAACCAGTACGCCAACCCGGCCAACCCGGCCGTGCACGCGGCGCGCACCGCGGCCGCCGTCCTGCGCGAGATCCGCACCGTGGACTACCTCTTCGTCGGCGCCGGCACCACCGGCACCGTCATGGGCTGCGCCGCGCACTTCCGCCGCCACTCGCCCCGCACGACGGTCGTCGCGGTGGACGCCGAGGGCTCGGTGACCTTCGGCGGCCCGCCCGGCCCCCGCCGCATCCCGGGCCTGGGCACCAGCCGGGTGCCGGAGATCTGCCGCCCGCGCGACGTGCACCGGGTGGTGTCCGTGCCCGAGCGGGACGCCGTGCTGATGTGCCGCCGCCTCGCCCGCAGCCACGGCCTGGCCGTCGGCGGCTCCACCGGCTCCGTGCTCAGCGCCGTCCTGCGGCTGCGGTCCGGCATCCCGCCGGGCGCCCGCGTGGTCGCGCTCTCCGCCGACCTCGGGGAGCGCTACCTGGACACCGTGTACGACGACGCCTGGGTCACCGGGCACTTCGGCGCGGCGGCGGCCGGGCCGTCCGGCCGCCCCCGCGACCCCGGCGCCTCCCCCGTCACCGCTCACGGCTCCACGAAGGCCGCCCCAGAGGAGGTTCGCTGAATGACCCCGCCGCCCCCCGTGAACGCCACCCCGGCCACCCGGAGACCCCAGGACCTCCCGGACCTCCAGGACCTGTACTGGCCGCCCGTCCACCCCTTCGAGTCCCTGGACCCGGAGCTGATCCGCTTCCTGGCCGCTCCCCCACCCGCCCGGGCCGCGCTGCTCGCCCGGCTGCGCGCCGACCCCGAGGCGCACGGCCGCTTCCTCCACGACCACCTCGCCACCCTCTACGCCCACTCCTTCGGCTACCGCGACGGTCCGGCCGCGCACGCCCCCGACGACGATCTGGAGATCGCGCTGTACACGGCACGCACCCGTCTGGAGCACGAGTTCCTGACGTACGGCTGCTCCCCCGCGCCCGTACCGGACCTCCGCGGCCAGGAAGCCGCCGCCGACCACCTGGAAGCGCTCGCCGCCGACAACCCCGGCGCCTCCCACCCCCTCTTCCGCTTCCTGGCCACCGACGCCACCCGCGAGCAGATCGAGTACTTCCTGCGCTGTGAACTGATCCGCAACGAAGTCGTGGACGACGAGGTCGCGCTGCTCGTCGTCGGCCTCCAGGGCCGCCAGAAGGCGGTCGCCGCGGCCAACCTGTGGGACGAGTGCGGGCGCGGGCGGCTGGAGAACTTCCACACCTACTGGCTGCGCCGCCAGCTCGGCTCCCCCGCCGGCTGGGAGGCCCTGGCCTCCTACCGCCGCGACCACCCCTGGTTCGCCAAGCCGACGTCCAACCTCTTCGCGGCGCTGCTGCTGCGCCCCGCCCGCGTCCAGGCCGCGTACGGCTGCTTCCTGGTTTTCGAAAGTTGGGTCGAACCACACTTCACCCTCCTCCTGGAGGGCATGACGCGGGTGGGCATCCACGACGACGACATGCGGGTGTACTACACCGCCCACACCCGTATCGACCCCCGCCACAGCCAGGACCTGTGCGACGGCCTGCGCGACCAGCGGCCCCGGCTCACGCCCCGGGAGGTACGGGCCGCGCTGAACGGGGCCCACCTCGCGGTCGACACGGGCGTGCGGCAGTACGACCGCATCCTGCGTCACTTGGAGACCATGGGCCCGCGGGGACTACCCGCGCCACCGGCCCCGGACCACTGAGGCCGGCCGCGATCGGAGGAACCATGACGGACCCGGACCGCAGCGCCCGGCAGGCGAGCGCCGCCGACGCCGTACTGACCCTGCCCGACTCGGCGTTCACCGCCCCGGAACCCGGCCGGACGGCCGGCACCGCCGTCCCGGCGTCGGCCGCCGGACCACCGTCCGACGGCCCCAGCGTCACACTCGGGCTCGACATCGGCGGCACCGTCCTGAAGTCCGCGCTGGTCGCCCCCGACGGCACGGTCCGGTCCGAGAGCCGCTGCCCCACCCGCACCGAGGACGGCCCCGGCGCCGTGCTGCACACCGTTCTCGACCACGCCGCGAAAGCCCTGGCCAAGGCCCGCTCCGAGGGCGAGGACGTACGCGCGGTGGGCATCGCCTCCTGCGGGCTGGTGGACGAGGACACGGGCACCGTGGTGTTCTCGGCCTCCATCCAGTGGCGCGATCTGCCGCTGCGGCGGCTGGCGTCCGAGCACCTGGGACTGCCGGTCGCGCTCGGGCACGACGTACGGTCAGGCGGCCTCGCCGAAGCGCGGCTGGGCGCCGGGCGCGGGCACCGGGTCGTCCTGTTCGTGCCCGTCGGCACGGGGGTGGGCGGCGCGCTGCTGCTGGACGGGAAGCCGTTTCCGGGCAGCCACTGGTCCTCGGCGGAGGTCGGCCACGTCGTCGTCCAGCCGGACGGCGACCCGTGCCCGTGCGGCCAGCGCGGCTGCCTGGACACCCTCGCGGGCGGCGTCGGCGTGGCCCGCCGCTACAACGAGCGGCGCGGATCGCTCCCCCCGGTCTCCGGCGCCGAGGAGGTGGCGAAGCGCGCGGCGGCGGGCGACCCCGCGGCCGTGGAGGTGTGGGAGGAGGCGGCCGACGCGATGGCGCGGACGCTGCTGACGGCCGTCACCCTCTTCGACCCGGCCGTCCTCGTGCTGGGCGGCGGCCTCAGCCAGGCGGGCGAGCAGCTGCGCGCACCGCTGCGGCGCGGCCTCGAACGGCGGGCCGCCTTCCAGGTCCTGCCCGACCTCGTCTTCGCCCGGCTGGGTGAGCGGGCGGGCCGGATCGGCGCGGGTCTGCTGGCCTGGGACCTGGTCGAGGCCCGTGCCCACGACGGTGTACGGACCTGAGCGCATGCGGCCGGGACCGGGCAGGAACGGTCAGGGCGGCGCCCGTACGCGGGCACGGCCCGCCCCAGCCGCACCCCCGCGTCGGCTGCCGACCCGGCCCTGACCGGCCGTCCGGCCCTCGCTGACCGGGTCTGCCCGCGGCGCGGCGGGCGCGGGGGAAACGGGCATGTACACAGCAGTGGGCGCGGCGGACCGGCCCTGGAGGCCGTCGATCGGGTTCGCTTTCCCCAGCCGGGTTCTCCGTCCTCGAAAGGGGCCCCGACCATGGACCACCCCGCCTCCGGGTCCTCCGACCCCTCTGGCCCCCCAAGCCCTTCCGGCCCCTCCGGCGCCGAAGTCCCCCGCTCCGCCCGTGCCGACGCGGCGGACGCGCCGGACCGCCGCCTCATCGAGGGCCGCACCATCGACGCCGTACCGGAGGGCGAACGCCACGGGCGCCCGCGCGACCTGTTCGCCGTCTGGTTCGCCGCCAACATCAGCCCGCTGACCATCGTCTCCGGCACCATCGCGCCGCTCGTCTTCGGCCTCGGCCTGTGGCCGGGCATCGCCGCGGTGACCCTGGGCAACCTGCTCGGCGGCTTCCTGATGGCCCTGCACGCGGCGCAGGGCCCCCGCCTCGGCGTCCCCCAGATGATCCAGAGCCGCGGCCAGTTCGGCAGCCACGGCTCGCTGCTCGTCACGCTCGTGGTCGTCTTCATGTACGCGGGCTGGTTCGCGTCCAACCTGGTGATCGCCGGGCAGGCGCTGCACCGCTCGGTGCCCGCCATGGACACCTCCGGCTGGCTGGTGGTGTGCGGGCTGGCCGGACTGGTCGTCGCGGTCGTCGGCTACGACCTGATCCACCGCGTCGGCCGCTGGGCCACCGTACTGACCCTCTCCCTGCTCGCCCTGTGCGCCGTACGGGTGTTCATGACCCCCGGCGTCCTCGAACGCGCCGTCAACGCCACCGGCTTCACCGTCTCCGGCTTCGTCGGCATGACCGCGATCGGCATCCTGCTCCAGATCACCTACGCCCCGTACGTCTCGGACTACACCCGCTACATGCCCGCGCACGCCGCGTCCCGCCGCTCCACCCTGTGGTTCACCTACTGGGGCAGCGTCCTGGGCAGCGTGCTGCCGATGTTCCTCGGCATCGTCATGGGCATCGCGGTGGCGGACGACGCGATCGCCGGGCTGGACAGCGTGCTCGGCGGCACCCTCTCCGCCGTCGTCCTGTGCTCCTTCGCCGTCATCGTCGTCCACGTCAACTCGATGAACCTGTACGGCACCTCGCTGTGCCTGATCACCGCCGCGCAGACCTTCCGGCACCGCTGGCTGCCCGGCCGCCCGGTCCGCACGGCGCTGATCGCGGCCCCGCTCGCCCTCGGCCTGACCCTCGCGCTGGCCTTCCAGGACACCTTCCTCGCTTCGTACACCGACTTCCTGGCGATCCTCCAGTACGTCCTGATCCCGTGGACCGCCATCAACCTCGTCGACTTCTACCTGGTCCGGCGCGGCCACTACGACGTACCGTCCTTCTTCGCGCCCGGCGGCGGCGTGTACGGCCGCGTCAACGGCCCGGCCGTCCTGGTCTACGCCGTGAGCTTCGCGCTGGAGGTGCCCTTCATGCACACCTCGGCCTACACCGGCCCGGTCGCCACCGCGCTCGACGGGATAGACCTCTCCTGGGCCGTGGGCCTGCTGATCCCGTCCGTCGCGTACTGGCTCATCGCCCGCCGCCGTACCGCCGCCGTGCCCCACAGCACCACCGCGACCGCCCCTGCCCCCGCCCTCCCCCAGGAAGGCTCCTGAGATGTCGACCATCCCCGACTTACGCGCCGAGGCGGCCCGCCTCCTGCACACCAACCGCTACCTCACCCTCGGGACCGCCACCCCCGAAGGCATCCCGTGGACCACCCCCGTCACCTACGCCTGGGACGACACGGACCACTTCTACTGGTGGTCCGCCGCGGACGCGGTGCACTCCCGCAACATCGCCGCCAACCCCGCCGTCTCGCTCCTGGTCTTCGACTCCCGGACCTCCGACGCCGAGGCACAGGCCCTCTACGGCCAGGGCACCGCGCACGCCCTCGCCCCGGCCGACCTGCCGACGGCACTGGCGGTCTTCTACGCCCGCCGCTACCCGGACCCCGCCGTCCGCGCGCGCAAGGCCCGCGTCCCCGCCGAGTTCCAGGGCGACTCCCCCAAGCGCTTCTACTGCGCCACGATCCACACCTATTCAGCCCTGACCCCGGACCCCCACCCGGTCCACGGCAACGCGGTACCCCACCGGCTGGTCTTCCCCTTCACCACGGCGTGGGCGAAGGCTTACGGACCGGGGGAGCCGGGGGCCTGACGCCCCGCCCTCAGCGGGACTTGCGCAACCAGGCGAGCAGCGCCACCAGAGCGATCGGCGCCCCCACGGCCACCTTGGCGGCGAGCTTCGTGGACAGCCAGGCGAATCCGGGGCTCCACCACTCCATCCACCACGCCGCCAACAGCGCCAGCACCACCACTAAGGCAGTGCTCACCACGGACACCGCTATGCGGGCGGCCCGGCTGCCGAGCTGCTCCCCGCTCTCCCCGTCGCTCATGAGTGCGATGCTAATGGGGCGGGAGCAGCCGTCCGTACCGTCAGGGATCGATCCCGCCAGGCAGCACCGGCCGGCGCCGGCCGTGCCGCGTGGCCGCCTCGTACGCGGCACCCACCTGGAGCACCGCCAGGTCCGCGCGCGGCGGGCCGATGACCTGGAGGCCCACCGGCAGGCCGTCGGGAGTGAAGCCCGCCGGTACGGACAGCGCGGGCGCGCCCAGCACGGACACGAAGTAGGCCGAGCGCATCCAGTCGATGTACGTATGCTGCGGCTGCCCGTCGACAACCTCCGGGTACTCCAACTCGGCGTCGAACGGCGCCACTTGCGAGACCGGGGCCAACAGCATGTCGTACCGTGCGAAGAAGTCCACGAGCCGCAGGTGCAGCCGCCCGCGTCCCACCGTGGCGCGGACCAGGTCGGCCCCGGTGAGCCGGCGTCCCTCCTCGATGTTCCACACCAGGCTCGGCTTCAGTGCCTCGGGGGACGCGTCGAGCACCGCCCCGAGCGCCATGTCGAAGTGATGGGCCCGCAGCGTGCGGAAGACCTCCTCCGCACCGTCCAGGTCCGGGCAGTCCTCCTCGACCCGGCACCCGAGATGGCGGAAGACCTCCATCTGCGGTTCCAGTACGGCCCGTACGTCGGCGTCGACCGGCACCCGGCCGCCGAGGTCCGGCGTCCAGGCCACGCGCAACCCGGCAGGATCACGCGCCGGAAGCTCGCGGAACGCGGTGCCCGGCGTCTCCAGGCTGACCGGGCAGCGGGGGTCGGGCCCCGCCATGACCGACAGCAGCAGCGCGGTGTCGGCGACCGTACGGGCCATCGGGCCGGGCACGGTCAGCGTGTCCCACGGGTTCCACGCCGGGTGGGCCGGCACGCGGCCCGGGGTGGGGCGCAGCCCGACGACGTTGCAGAAGGAGGCGGGGTTGCGCAGCGATCCGCCCATGTCGGAGCCGTCCGCGAGCGGCTGCATGCCCGCGGCCAGGGCGGCCGCCGCCCCGCCACTGCTGCCGCCCGCCGAGCGCCCCAGTCCGTACGGGTTCCGCGTCACCCCGAAGACGGGGTTGAACGTGTGCGAACCGGCGGCGAACTCCGGCACGTTCGTCTTCCCGATACGGATCGCCCCGGCCGCCTGGATCCGCTGGACCAGCAGCTCGTCCTCGTCCGGCACGGTCTCCGCGTACAGCGGCGAGCCGCTCGTCGTGCGCATGCCCCGGGTGAGGTGGGTGTCCTTGAAGGCGATGGGCAGCCCGTGCAGCACCCCCACCTCCGCACCCCGCGCCAGACGCTCGTCGGCCGCCGCCGCAGCCGCCACCGCCCCCTCGGGATCGAGCGAGACCACGGCGCTCACCTGGGGGTTCACCGCTTCGATGCGGTCCAGGTGCGCCCGTACGACCTCCCGCGCGGACACCTCGCGGCGGCGGATACGGGCGGCGAGATCGGTGGCATCGGCATGGACGAGGTCGGCGGCGTCCTCACTCATACCCCCAACTCAACACCGCCCAGCAGCGCCCCGACCACCCCCCTGGCCCGCCCGACGGCTTCCTCGTCGCCCGTCCGCAGCCCGCGCGCCCACGTCTCCGCGGCGTCCAGGGCCGCGAGCGCCGGGAGCGCGTACCGCTCCGCGTCCGTCAGCTCCCGCCCGTAACCGCACAGGAAGGCGGCGCGCAAGGCCCGGTCGGGCAGGCACGCGCCGTACGCCACCCGCACGAGGTCCTCCACCGCGCACCCGAGCCGCGCCCGCGCGAATCCGGCGAGCGCCAGGCGCCGGCCCGCCGCGTCCCACAGGAAGTGGTGCTCGCCGACATCGCCGTGCAGGAAGCCGGCGGGCAGCGGCGGGAGCAGGTGGAGCACCGCGGCGCGGTCGAGGATCAGCCGCCGCTCCGCCGCGTCGAGCGCGCCCGCGGCCGAGAGCGCGGCCACGTGCTCCTCCGCGGCGGCGCGCCGTTCGGCGGCCCAGCGGTCCGCGCCGCCCTCCGGGACCGCCGCGCCCGCCGCGCCGCAAGCGTCGTGAAGACGGCGCAGCAGGCTTCCGGCCTGCCGGTACAGCTCCGTACGGTCGGCACGGCCCAGCCCGCGGCCGGACGCGCCGCTGCCCGGTACGGCGGTGAGCAGCAGTGCGAGCCGACCGGGGTCGCTGTCGACCAGGACCGGCGCGTGCGCGTGGCCGAGGGCGGGGACGGCATGGCGGTACGCGTGCGTCTCCCGCGTATAGCGGTCCGGCGTCGGCGCCACCTTCAGGAAGAACCGGCCCACGTCCGCGCGCGTCAGCTCCCACACCCGGGCGCCGTCCGCCCGCCACGAGACGCTGCGGACCGCGGTGATCTCGCCGCCGATCCGGCGGCGGGCCCAGGCACCGATGGTGTTCGGGACGGCTTGCACAGTTCCTCCTCGGTTGACGCCGGTTCGGACGGGTGCTCGCAGAACGAGGCCCGCGGACCGTTCGTCACGGTCCCACGAGGGCCCCCTCTCGGTCGAAAGTTCGACCACCCCGTCAACCCGGCGGCCCGGCACGGCTTCGGCCGGTCACGATTCACCCGCCCGTGCACAGCCACCCGTTCCGGGGATTGTCATGGCCGGAAGTCGGCAGCGACAGGGCCGCCCGGCCTTTTCGAGTTATACAGTTGCGCAATACGGCAAGTAAATTGAGAGCCACGGGCCGCGCCGCGCGCCCCGCACCGAACCGCCGGGGGGACCCACATGCCAGGCACCGACTCCTTGCGCCGCGCCGAGGAGACCGCCGCCTTCGAACAGGCCCTCACCCAGGCACTCGCCTCCCCGGAGATCGAGGAAGCCCTCCGCCGCACCCCGGACGCCCCCCGCCCCGAACAGCTGCGCCTCCTGGCCCACCGCGAACGCGCCGCCCTCTGCGCCACCGCGGCCACCGAGTACGAGACCTACGCGAAGCTCCGCACCAAGCCCAGCCCACCCCCACCCACCTCCCCCACCGCAACTGCCACCGGCGGCGGCCTGCTCCCCGCCCTCGCCGTCCTCGTACCGAGCCTGGGCGCGGTGGCCGCGGCCCTCTTCCTCGCCATCGGCTTCGGCATGCGGCTGGTCAACGCCCACCGCCCCTTCGCCGACGAGCTGGTGTACGCGGGCTGGCTCGCCGCCGGCATCGCGGCGGCGGCGATCGCGGCCGACCTGGTCTGGCTCCTCGTGACGGCGGCCCGCAACCGCTCGACACCACCGACGAACGACCCGGCACCCCCCACCCCGGGCGCCGCCGCGCCGGACACCCCCACCCCGGACGCCGCCACCCCTGACGCCGCCGTCCCAGGAAGCGAGACCGCCGAGGCCCGAGCGGCCTGGCACCTGGCCCTCCTGGAACGCGGCATCCTCCCGTTCCTCCTCACCCACCTCCAGGAGGGCAAGCCGGACCGGCCGAGCGGCCGACCCGGTTACTCGGCCCCGAAGTACGGCAGCCCCGAATACGGAAGCCCGGAGTACGGACGGCACGCGTACGCGAGCCCGGGGTACGGGAGTCCCGAGTACACCGGTCACGCCGGTGAGAGATAGGCGGACCGAGCCCTTACGCCCCGACTCGGCGCTTGTTGTGACCCTCGCCACACAGGCACTATGGGTGCATGAGGAGGGCCGCCGGTTTCGCGCCACCGATGCTGCCGCTGCCGCCGCGGCGGAGGTACAACGCAGTGCTCGGACTGTACGACGCGCCGCTGCACCGGGACTGGGCGTTCTGGCTCACCGTCGGCCTCGCCGCCCTGGAGACCGTCAGCGTCATCACCTACCCCGGGCCGACGAGCGGCCTGCCCCGCTGGCTGGACATACTGCTCGCGGTGCTGCTCATCACCCTGATCTTCGGAGTGGTACCCACCTGGATCCGGCTGCTCGTCCGCAGATGGCGGTGGCGCAGACACCACCCCCAGCCGGCACCGACAACCGGCAACGTGCCGCCCACTCGGACCGCCCCACCCCCACGTGACGCATCGCCTCCGCACACCACTCCGTCACCACGCGCCTCCGCGCCCCAGGAACACCCCACACTCCGGCCCGCCGCCTTCACTCCAGCCGCCGCCCCAGTCCGTGAACCCGCGCGCCCCGAGACCGCGCCTCCGCCGTCACCCGACCCCTTGGCCGTTGCCCGCCGGACCCTGCCCCACCCCGTGGCCCGGACCGTTCACGAGATGCAGCGGGCGCACACCCACAAGGAGCGCCACGAGGCGCTGCTCGAAGCCGCCGAAACGCTTGCCGCGACCGTCGCCGTCACCGCGGCCGGCCTGCTCCAGGCGCAGGGCATAGGCGCGCGCAACCTCGCGGACCTGCGCGACACCCTCGCCCGCGGCGGCACCACTTTCGGCACATGGACGTTCTGGCTCCACGGACTGCGCCCGCTCGCACACTCGCATCCGGACTTCATGCCCGGCCTGCCGGACGCGCTGCGAAACGGGGACAGCGGGACCACCGGGCATCCCGGCAACGGCGATTTCGCCGCCCTCCTCGACCTCCTCAGGACCGAGCGGAACCGCACCTCGCACGGCGACAAGCCGCGCACCCAGGAAGAGGCCGCCCTACGGGTCGCCGAGTACCGACCGTACTTCGAGCAGGCCCTGCTGCGCGCCCAGTTCCTCAGCGGTCTGCCGTGGCTGCTGACCGTGTCGTGCGCCTACCAACGCCGAACGGGGACGTTCGAGGTCTCGGCGGACCACCTGATGGGCGACCATCCGGACTTCGACCGGCTGACCTTCCCCTGCACGGCCCCGGTCGCCGACGACACGGTGTACATCCTCGGGCCCGCCGGGCCGGTCGCCCTGACCCCGTTCGTCGCCAGCCGGTACTGCGCGGAGTGCGGACAGCGCGAGCTCTGTCACGCCCACCGCGCGGGTCACCGGCGCCTCCCCGCGGCCTACAAGAGCTTCGGCCGGGGGCACATCGTCCCGTGCCCCGAGCTCGACGACGAGATCGCCGCACTGACCCAGCATCCGCCCCGCACCCACCAACCACCCCAGTCGTAATGGGATTCATTTTCATGTAGCCTCGGTCGCGCCATTCGGTGCGTGCGCTGCGCGCCCGTACCCGCCCCCACCCCGGAAAGGTCCCGCGACCATGGCCGTCCCCAAGCGGAAGATGTCCCGCAGCAACACCCGTCACCGGCGCGCCCAGTGGAAGGCGCGGACGCCCGCGCTGGTCCCGGTGACCGTCGACGGGTCCGTGTACCAGGTCCCGCGCCGGCTGGCGAAGGCGTACGAGCGCGGGCTGCTGCGGCCGGAGGGCTGATGGCCGTGGACCGGCGGACGCCGCTGCCCGTCACCGTGCTCTCCGGGTTTCTCGGCGCGGGGAAGACGACCCTGCTCAACCACGTCCTGCACAACCGGGCGGGGCTGCGGGTCGCGGTGATCGTCAATGACATGAGCGAGGTCAACATCGACGCCGCGCTGGTGCGCGGCGGCACGGCCGCCCTGTCGCGGACCGAGGAGCGGCTGGTCGAGATGACCAACGGGTGCATCTGCTGCACCCTGCGCGACGACCTGCTGGAGGAGGTGGACCGGCTCGCGCGCGAGGGCCGGTTCGACTATCTGCTCATCGAGTCCAGCGGGATCTCGGAGCCGATGCCGGTGGCCGCGACCTTCGCGTTCCCGCGCGACGACGGGGCGACGCTGGGCGAGGTGGCCCGGCTGGACACCATGGTCACCGTGGTGGACGCCGCCGACTTCCACGCCGAGCTGACGGGCGGCGACGGCCTCGCCGAGCGCGGGCTCGCGCCGTACGAGGACGACGAGCGTACGGTCAGCGACCTGCTCGTGGACCAGGTCGAGTTCGCCGATGTGATCGTCCTCAACAAGCTGGACCTGGTGGGCGAGGAGCGGGCGGCACGCCTGCGGGCCGCGCTCCGGCGCCTCAACCCGGTGGCCCGGATCGTGCCCGCCCGGCACGGCCGGGTGGCGCCCGCCGAGATCCTGGGCACCGGTCGCTTCGATCTGGAACGCGCCCAGCAGGCGCCCGGCTGGGTCAGGGAGCTGAACGGCGATCACGTACCGGAGACCGAGGAGTACGGGATCTCCAGCACGGTGTTCCGCGCCGCGCGCCCCTTTCACCCCGGGCGGCTGTGGACGTTCGTCACGGAGGGGATGGACAGCGGCGCGTACGGGGAGATCCTGCGATCCAAGGGGTTCTTCCGGCTCGCGGGGCGGCCCGGGGTGACCGGCCTGTGGTCGCAGGCGGGGTCCGTCGCGCGGTTCGAGCCGTCGGGGGCGCACGGCCCGGTCGAGGAAGGCTGCTCCGAGGACGTACAGGAGCTGGTCTTCATCGGGACCGGGCTGCGGGCCGACGCGCTGCGCGCGGCCCTCGGCCGCTGCCTCGTCACGGACGCCGAGGCGCGTGCCGCGGATTACGGCAGCGATCCGTTTCCGGCCTGGGAGACGTACGGCGTGCACGGCGCCTGCGAGACGTACGGCGTGCACGGCGCCTGCGAGCACGAGGACGTACCGGCGTGGGCGGCCGGCTGACCCGGCAGCGGGCCTCCGTCCTGCGCGTGCTGACCGCGTGCCAGGACTTCGTCTCGGCCCAGGAATTACACGTACGCCTGGTGACCGCCGACATCCCCGTCGGACTGTCCACCGTCTACCGCACCCTGCGCGACCTGGAACGGGACGGGCGGGTCGATGTCGTACGGGACGAGGCGGGCGAGCGCCTGTACCGGCCGCGCGCCGCCGACGGCCACCGGCACTACCTGATCTGCCGCCGCTGCGGACGCAGCCGCCCGCTCGACTCCGACGTGGTGGAGCGCTGGGCCGAGCGGGTCGGCGCGGAGAGCGGTTACAGCGCGGTCGAGCACACCGTGGAGCTGAGCGGTATCTGCGGGCGGTGCACGGGGAGGTGCGTGTGACCCGGTCCAGTCGCCCCGGCGGGCCGGACCGGGCCAAGCGGCGCCGGGCCGGTCGGCGCCGGGCCGGTCGGCGCCGGGCCGGGCCGGGCCGGGCCGGGCCGGAAAATTTCCGTCCCTTCGGCAACCCCCGCCCCCGCCGCACGTCGTGACGGGTGAGGGCGCCGTCCGGCGCCGTCCCGCCGATCGTGGAGCAGCCACTGTGAACGACTCCCGTACCTCCGCCTCGCCCCTCTCCCCCTGCCCGCCCGCCACCTCGTACGCGCCCGCCGGGCGTGTGGCCGCTGGCCGGATACGGAGTGCCGTGACCGCCGGGCTGCTGGCGGCGGTCGCCCTGCCCGTACTCTCCCTGACCGGTACGGCGTACGCCGAGGATTCGGTCCCGAAGGCGCAGGCCCCGAGCGCCGCCGCCCCGAAGGCGCAGGCGCCCAGCGCCGCCGCTCCGAAGGAGGAGCGGGACTCCGCGCGCAAGCCGTCCCCGGTGCCGTCCCACCCGTCCGCCGCGCAGCCGAGCGCCGCGCAGCCGAGCGCCGTACCCGGTGCCGCGTCGAGCGCCGCACCGGCCCCCGCCCCCCGCGACGAACTCGCCAAAACAGGCGCCTCGACCACCACGAACGTCGCGCTGGGCGCCGGTGCCGCCCTGCTGATCGCCGTGGGCGGCGGCGCCGTCTACGCTTCCCGTCGCCGTCGCGCCAACTGAGGCCACCGCCTCCCCGACGGCCGAGGAACCGATGCAGTTCACCTCCGCCGCGCTCATCGCCCCGGTACGGCCCGCCGCGCCGGGGCCTTGGCGCGCCCTGCGCCAGCGCCTGCTCCTGCGCGGCGCCCGGCCCACCACCCTGGCCGCCGGGCACCCCGTCGCCGGGCCGCCCGCCGGAAGCGCCGACGATCACTCCGGCCCCACCATCACGGACCTCTACCACGCGCACCGGCTGTCCATGGTGCGGCTGGCGGTGCTGCTGGTGGACGACCGGGCCACCGCCGAGGACGTCGTCCAGGACGCGTTCGCGGCCCTCTACAAGCGGCACGGCGAACGGCTGGACGAGGTCGACAACGCGCTGGCGTACCTCCGTACCGCCGTCGTCAACGCGGCCCGCTCGGTGCTCCGGCGACGGCGCACGGCACGCGACTACACGCCCCCGCACGAGACGGACGCGCCGTCCGCCGAGGAGCGCATCGTCCTGGACGAGGAGCACCGCGAGGTCCTCGCCGCCCTCGGCCGGCTGACCGCCCGCCGCCGCGAGGTGCTCGTCCTGCGCTACTGGGGCGAGCTGACCGAGGCCCAGATCGCGGCAACCCTCGGCATCAGCCGCGGCTCGGTGAAGTCGATCGCCAGCCGTGCGCTGGATTCGCTGGAGAAGATGCTGGAGGCGGGGGAATGACGGATCACGAGGCGGGGGCGAGGGCAGGGGCGGGGGCAGACGCCGCCGCTGGTGAGCGGCCCGTCGAGGCGCGGCTGCGGGCCGCCTTCGCGGCGCGTGCCGGGCAGGTCGGCCTCCGCGACCTGCGGCCCGCCGCGCCGCCCGGCCCCCATCCGCGCCGCGTACCGTTCCCGCGCCGCGCACCGCGCATGGGCCGACGGCTACGGCGCCTCGTCCTGCCGCTGGCGGCGGCGGCCACCGCGACCGCCGCCGCCGTGGGCTACCTCGCCCTCGCCCCGGAGGACCCCACGCCATCGCACCCCAGGCCCGCCTCCACCCCGAGCCCCGCACCGACCCGTCCCACCCCTTCCCCGTCCCCGGCCACCCCCACATCCCGGCCCACCCCCAGCGCCTCCACCGCACACCCCACCACCACGCCTACGCCTTCTCCCCCAAGCGCCACACCCTCCCCGACCGCCCCCACAGGCCCCGCCGCCCGGCGCGACAGCCCGTCCCCAGGCCCGCGTACCGGCGAGGCGGCCGCGGACTCCGTACGGAAGGACGCGCACCGGCAGGGTTCCGCCGCCTCGCCCTCCGACCCGCGCGACCGCACCGGCGCGGGCACACCCGGCCGGGCGCCCCTGCCGTCCACCGCGCCGGGACGTTGACGGGAGGGGGTGACGGGAGGGGGTGACGGGAGGGGAAGGCACGAGGGGAAGGCACGAGGGGGTGGCGGGAGCGGCGTACCACCCCCCGCCGCTCGTATCCGCCCGGCGCGACGTGCGGTACCTCGTTCGTGTCGAAGTTCGTGCTGAATTCGCCCTCGCCACACAATTCACGGGCTTTGCGGAATTCGGCACTCTTTGCCACGCCGACGGGAAACACCGACGGCCCAGCCCACCCGCCCGTTCCGGCTCCCGCAACCCGCCCAGCACTCATTTCCGGCCGTCCTCCGGGGCACGTCGCGCCACTTTTCCCCGCCGTCACCCGCCTGTCCCGGGCCGCGCCCACCCTCCGCCCACCGTGGCAGCGCGGGTCGCGCGCCACCCTCCGCACTCCGCTCCCGCACCCGTCCCCCGCACACCGCGCTCCGGAATTGCCACCCTTTGTCGCCTTCGCACTCCGTCCGCATGGCTGCGCCCGGAGCCGATGGCCCGGTAGGCTTTCCGTGTGATCTTCAAGCGCATCGGAAATGGGCGGCCGTACCCGGACCACGGCCGGGAAAGCACCCGCCAGTGGGCGGATGTTGCCCCTCGCCCGGTACGCCTTGACCAGTTGGTAACGACCAAGCAGCAGCTCGACCTGGAGACGCTGCTCGCCGAGGACTCCACCTTCTACGGCGACCTCTTCGCGCACGTCGTGAAGTGGCAGGGCGACCTCTACCTGGAAGACGGGCTGCACCGCGCCGTGCGCGCGGCCCTGCAACAACGCCAGGTGCTGCACGCCCGCGTCCTGGAACTGGGCTGACGCCCGGCCGGAGACCGACCGACACGGCCCCGCCCCCTGATCGGCGGAACGCATTGGCCCTTTCGGGTGGGGTCTCCCGCCACACATTGATCATTTAGTAGGCATGGGCCATGGCCCGCACTACGCTGCGGACATGAGCATGCTGACGCCCCCCGGCATGGGCGGTAAGAAGTACCGCATCACGGGCGACAGGTATCCGCGGATGCGCCGTCCCCGTCACCGTCGGCGGATCACCCTGGTGATCGCTGCCGCCGTCTGCGCCCTCGCCCTGGCCGGGTGGGGCACGTTGCAGCTCATCGATGTCTTCGGCGGCAAGGGCGGCACGGCCCAGGCCGCGCAGGACAAGAAGAAGTGCCCGCCGGGCGGCGCGAAACAGGCCGGTACGGCGGCATCCGCCGGTACGGGCAAGCCGCTGCCCAAGCCCGCCGACGTCACCGTCAACGTCCTCAACGCGACGGCACGCGGCGGCCTGGCCAAGTCGACCGCCGACGAGCTGAGGAAACGCGGCTTCAAGGTCGGCAAGGTGGGCAACGCCCCGCCCGCCTACGACAAGAAGGTCAAGGGCACGGGCGTACTCCTGGGCGCGCAGACCGCGTCCGACGGCGCCCGGAAGGTGCTGGGCACCCAGCTCACGGGCGCGGAGTCCAAGACGGACACCCGGAAGACCGGGGACGTCGATCTGATCATCGGCGATACGTTCAAGGCCCTGGCCGAACCGGCCGCCGCCCAGAAGTCGCTCACCGCGCTGACGGCACCGTCGAAGACGGAACCGGACTGCCGGAGCTGAGCGAGCGGGGCGGGGGGCGGAGGCCGCAGCCCCCGCCATGCCCCGGTGCCTTACCTGCCGCCGGTCCGAAGCCTCACCGGCCGCCGTCCCGAAGCTTCCCGGCCCGCCGCCCCGATGCCTTCCTAGCCCGCCGTGCCGTACATCCGGTCGCCCGCGTCGCCCAGGCCGGGGACGATGTAGCGGTCGGCGTTCAGGCACTCGTCCACGGCCGCCGTGACGACCGTCACCGGCGCGCCGGCCAGCTCGCGCTCCATCACCTCGACGCCCTCCGGCGCGGCCAGCAGGCAGATCGCGGTGACGTCGTCCGCACCGCGGTTGATCAGCTCCTGGATCGCCGCGACCAGCGTGCCGCCGGTGGCCAGCATCGGGTCCACCACGTACACCTGGCGGCCGGAGAGGTCGTCCGGCATGCGCGTGGCGTACGTGTGGGCCTCGTACGTCTCCTCGTTGCGGACCATGCCCATGAAGCCGACCTCGGCCGTGGGCAGCAGCCGGACCATGCCGTCCAGCATTCCCAGCCCGGCGCGCAGGATCGGCACGACCAGCGGGCGGGGGTGGGAGAGCCGCACTCCGGTGGTCGCCGTCACCGGGGTGTCGATGTCGACCTGCTCGGTCCGCACATCGCGGGTGGCCTCGTACGCGAGCAGGGTGACCAGCTCGTCGGCGAGGCGCCGGAAGGTCGGGGAATCGGTGCGCTTGTCGCGCAGGGTAGTGAGTTTGTGCGCCACCAGCGGGTGGTCGACGACGTGGATCCGCATGACATCGACACTAGCCGAGGTCAGCGGCACCGGCGCCCGCCCCGTCGGCGTCGGGCGGGCCGGGCACGGATTCCGCCGCGCTGGCATCGAACCACCGCTCCGGGGGAAAGTGGGCACAAACGCCCGGTCTGTCGCACCGGCGCCGGGCATGGACCTCGTCCCAGGGCGGTGTACGGCGTGCCAGACGGGAATGGGAGCGGAAGCGGCGGCGGACGCGGTGGTCGCGACGGCGGACGCGGTGGTCGCGACGGTGGACGCGCCGGTGGCGGCGCGGGCGATGACGTACGTGTGGGCCGGGACGCGGGCGGAACCGTGAGCGCGAACGCGGGCGGAACGGTGAGCACGAACGCGGGCGGAACGGTGAGCACGAACGCGGGCGGAATCGCGGAGCGGCGCCGTACCGGCAGAGCGGCCGAACGCAGCCGCGATCGTATGCAATCGCCTTCCCGTCTTCCCTCGGACCAGGACTCCGCCCACGCCCCCGCCGACGCCCCCAGCGGACCCACCGAACCCACCGGCCACCCGGAACCCCCCGACCCCCCCGAACCCGACGATCTGGCCACCGGCGGCGAGAACGACGCGGCGCGCCGGCGGCGGCGCGCCCAGTTCCTCCGCGACCTGAACGAGGCCAAGGAGCTGCGCGCCCGCGTCCAGCCGCGCCGCGCCCGGGCCGCCCGGATGCGTCAGGCCATGAGAATGCGCACGTTCCGCTGGTAGCCGAACGCCTCTCAGGCCTCATCAGAACCTTCCGCCCCTCCCGACGTGAGCCACATCTCTCGGAACGGCCGCACGACGCAACGCCGAAGACCCCGCGCAATCGCGTTGTTTCTGCCACGATTCCGATGGGCGGGGACCTGCGGCGCCGAGGCGTCACCCCGTCCGACCCGGCACGCCTATGACCAGTGGGAGAGTCACGGTGTACTTCGCCGCACTGCTCGCGCGCACCGAAGACGGGTGGGAAGCGAGCGACACGGAGCTCGACAATGTGGAGACCCTGACCGATCTGGCCGACCTGGCCCGTGAGGCAGCGGTCGACGACGACACGGTGGTGGCATACATCGAGCAGGAAGGCACGTGGTTCGGAGTCGTCCGCGTGGACGGCGAGGACGATCCGCGGATCTTCATCTCGAACGCCGCCGCCGCTGCCCGCAGCTCGTACGGTGCGATGCTCACCGACGAACTGCTCGGCCGCGACGAGGACGGCGCGGACGACCTCGACAGCCTCGACCTGGACGGTACGGAGGACGGCGAGCCCGACCCGGCGGACGGCGGGGGCGAGGAGGCGGCCGTCGCGGCCGACGCTCCCGTACCGCCGCCCGGCCCGCTCGGCGACCCGGACCTGCTGGCCGACCTGGGCATCGGCGGGAAGGAACTGCTCTCCCTCGACACCGACGCGCTGTCCGAGATCGCCGACGCCCTCGGCTGCACGGACGTCCTGGAGGCCGTGAGGTAATGCCCGTCACGGACACTGGGGGCATGACCGCCCCCGTGCCCGGCCCCTTCCCCACCTCGTCGAACCACGCATCGTCGGACCACGCCTCGTCGTCGGACCACGCCTCGCCGATCCACGCCCCGGCGACCGATCCGCTGCGCGATCCCTGGACCGCCGCGATGCGACAGGCGCTGGACGAGGCCGCCCTCGCCCCCGGGACCGGTGACGTCCCGGTGGGCGCCGTCGTGCTGTCCGCGGACGGCACGGTGATCGGCACCGGTCGCAACGAGCGCGAGGCGACCGGTGACCCCACCGCCCACGCCGAGGTACTCGCCATCCGGGAGGCCGCCCGCGCGGCCGGCTCATGGCGGCTGACCGGCTGCACGCTCGTCGTCACCCTGGAGCCCTGCACGATGTGCGCGGGCACCATCGTGCTGTCCCGCCTCGACCGCGTCGTCTACGGGGCGGCCGACGAGAAGGCGGGCGCCGTCGGCTCCCTCTGGGACGTCGTACGCGACCGCCGCCTCAACCACCGCCCCGAAGTGATCACCGGCGTCCTGGCCGCCCCCTGCGCCGACCTCCTGACCACCTTCTTCCGCTCCCGCTGACCCCCGCACACCCGCTCCGCCGGATACCGATTTCGGCGTACGGCCCACCGTGGGCTAGAGTTCCTCTCGGTAGCGTGTCCGAGCGGCCGAAGGAGCGCGCCTCGAAAGCGCGTGAGGGGGCAACTCCTCCGTGGGTTCAAATCCCACCGCTACCGCTCGAAGGGAACCGCCCCTGACCTGCGAAAACAGGTCAGGGGCGGTTTTTCGTTGCCGCATCGTGCAACACATGTGCAACACGGGCACCTCGTACGGTGGTGGTTGGCGGCGGCACGCCAGTCGATAACGATCCGCTTGTGCGGATCTGCGTGCCGCCCGCCCCCTGCGAAGCCGTGCCCGAGCCTGCCGCAGGTCCTCCTTGATGACCTTCTGAGCGGCCAGGAACGCCAAGCGCACCAACAGGCCACGCCCGTACAGGTCGCCCAGTTCCTCGCACCGCTAGGTTCTCGCTGATGTTCTGCGCACGGGGACCCACGAGCGGCTGCTTCAGGTTCAGGAGGACGTCAGGGCCGAAGCACGACGTCTGCGAGAGCATGTCGACGGGGCCGAGGAGGGCCCAGAACCGGATGAGCCTGGGGCCGGCGGGGACGGCCAGGCTGAGGTCGACGGTCGCTCCGGCCCCTGCCGGGTGATGTCAGCGTGAGGGTGTGGTTATGCGTGGCGAGCGCGAGTGCGAAGCGTTGGACAAGCAGGTGTCACGGCGGCGCTGGCCTAACGGGCACTCGCGCGGCGAGCAGGCTCCGCAAGCACCTGCGGATAGGTCCCTGAGCTGGAGAAACGCCACTCCAGGTGGTGATTACCGCTGCTGGAGGGTGGGTTGGGGATCGCTCCGAACCGCTGCTTATCCGGCTCGATTCCCACCCGGAACGCTCTTGTAAAGCGTAGGTCGTCGGTTCGAATCCGACAGGGGGCTCTAGGGTTGACCAGGTAAAACGCACTGAGAACGCCCCTCCGGAAGGTCTTCCGGAGGGGCGTTTTTGCTCTCTGAAGCCCGTCCGTGGACAAACCGTGGACAGCGCGAAATCCGGGTGCGGGGGAGCCGTGGTCCCGCTCTTCTGGGCCT
Organism: Streptomyces albofaciens JCM 4342; assembly: GCF_008634025.1. Lineage (NCBI taxonomy): Bacteria > Bacillati > Actinomycetota > Actinomycetes > Kitasatosporales > Streptomycetaceae > Streptomyces > Streptomyces albofaciens. The sequence goes on from NZ_PDCM01000002.1 coordinate 4,316,825, forward strand.
CTGTCGAGCTAGCAAGCGCGGTCCGGCAGCCTGCTGGGTCTTGAGAGTCGCGCCGTGTCAGTGCCTCTTGAGGGCATTCGCGGACGGCCGAGGAAAGCCGCGCGCCCCCAAGGTCAGGGGCGAGCAGGTGAGGACTCTCGTGGAGTCAGGTCACACCGGGAGGACCATGCGCTGGGTGGCTATGTCCCAGCGGCATTCGGCGTAGAGGCGGTTGAGGTCGTGGTGGGCGTCCGGGTCGTCGGCGTTGCAGGGTTCGTAGCCGTCGAGGCCGTAGCGGCAGTAGAAGCCGTATTCGGCGCATTCGGTGACGCCGGGGTAGTGGCCGGTCCAGATGGTGTTGCAGACGTCCGCAGGGTGGCAGGTGTCGCGCTGGCGGCCGGTGAGGGCGCAGCGTGCGATGTCGCAGTGGTCGGCGTGGAGGGCGCCAGGTGGCGTGGAGCAGGCGGGGCAGGTGGCGTTCGGGGTCGGCTGGGGGAGCGGGAGGGGGCGGTGGGTGAGGTCACCGAGCCAGAGGTTGCGCAGCTCGCGGTCGAGCTGGTGGGTGTCGGCCACGGTGTGGAGGTTGAGGGTGCGGTGGAGGAGTTCGCGGAGAAGGGGGGTAGGTAGTTGGGCGGTGGCCCAGTGGAGGGTGAGGCCGCGGTCGGGGTGGTGTCGGGCCCATGTGGTGCGGAGGCGGGAGGATGCGGTGAGTGTCATGTCTGGTGTGTTGGTGTATCGGGTGATATACGGGCCGTAGATTTTCAGCCATTCCTGTGCGGTTTTGACGTGGAGATTGATGAGCTCTCGCCGTGCTTTGTCCAGGTTTAGGGACGTGGTGCGGCGCATGAGGACGGTGGCACCCGATTCGGTGTCTTCCTGCCGTGTGGCGGGGGCGGTCAGTGCGTCGTCGGGGACGATGCGGAATCGGTGCCGGCGGCCGAGGAGGGTGAACTGCTCCCCGTCGGCGAGGTGCCGTACGGGGGCGTGGGGGGAGGTCTCGGCGAGGTGGTTGAGCTGTCGGTAGATCCATCGGCGGCGGCGTTCGACGAGGGCGGTTGCTTCGGCGTCGGTGGTGTGGTGGGGGCCGCGGACGACGATGCCGCCCGCTTTCGTGACGTCGAGGCCGAGGGTGGTGCGGTTACTGGTTCGCACGGTTACGGCGGTGTCGCCGACGAGGAGGGTGCGCTGGTGCTGAGGCATGGTTCTTTCGGGCTGGCCCGGCACCACCCCGCCTTCTTGGCGGTTTTCTACTATGGGCGAGGGTGGGGCCGGGGGTTTGCAGTGGGCGGGGTGTGGTGATGTGCTGCGTTGTAGTTGGTCAGGCAGCGGAACTGGACGGCCGTTCGCGTGCGGAGTCGAGCACTTCGGCTTCGATGTCGCTGAGTGCGTACTTCTGGCGCTGGAGGAAGGCCAGCCAGTTGGTGGTGTCCTTGCTGATCGGGTTCCGCCACGCCTGATCGGACATGGCCTGATGCTCGTACACCGCGGCGACCTGGGCGAAGAGCAGTCTCCAGCGTCCGGTCGCTCCGGTACGGGTGATCAGCGGCCCGAAGGGGTCTTCGACTCGCCGCCACGGCTCGCTGTCGTGGTTGGGGTCTTTGATCTTCAGGAAGGCCGAGATGAGGTCGGTGCGGTGGCGTGCGATGTACTGGGAGTACATGGCGGAGGTCCCGGTGATGGTGCTGAGGGTGAACTTCCAGATTTCATCGGTCGCGTCGCCGGGCCGGGTGCACAGATTCGCGATGAACTCCTGCCGTACAGGGCGGGCTTGACGCCAGACTGCGTTGTAGCGGATGGTTCTGCGTCGCTTCTCCGCCATTTCCGCGGCGTCCGGTGCTGCCGACCCGGACGCTTCGGGACTCAGCTTGTGCTGGCAGGCTCGCCAGTCGGTGCACAGCCAAGTCACCGTGGGCTTGAACGGGTTGAGGGTGGCGGCGTGTCCGGGGCACCGGGCGTGCTGGTCGGCGGTGATGGCCGTTCCGAGGGGGGTTACCAGATCCTTGAGGGGGCGCATGGGAGTCTCGTGCCACCGCCAGTCCCAGTCCACTAGCTTGATGCCGGCGGCGGCGAGGTCCTGCTTGAGCTGGGCGCGCTTGGCTTTCTCGGCCGCCTCGTCCTTGAGGCACTGGAGTGCGTGGGCCCAGTGGCCGCGCGTGCCTGCGCCGTCGTTGCGGTCCCGGGCCTTCGCCGCTTCGAGGCGACTGCGGGCGTTGCTGATGTGCGCGACTTCCTGGAAATCGGCCAGCTCCACCAGGTCGAAGTCGTGGGCGACCGCGGCGCTGAGGCTCTTGTCGTCGAGCTTCGATGCCTTGTCGGCGGCGGTGAGCTCGGCGGCGGACAGGCCGAGCGCGCGTGCGTGACGTTCCTTTGCGGCTTGGGGCAGCGGCATCAGGGACAGTTGCCGGGCGGCTTCGACGTAGTCGCGGGCGTGCGCGTCCCGGCGGTGCTTGTTCTCGATGACTGACAGGGTCAGCGCCTCGTCATCGACGCCGCGAAGGTCGTCGCGGATCAAGGCGGGAACGAGCATGTAGGTGCGGCCCTCTTCCTTGGCCTTGTCGGCGGCGATGATCGCTGCCTTGCAGCGACGCTGCCCGAAGATGATGCCGAGTTTGCCTTCGTTGTCCCCGGTCTGTGGACGCAGGAGGACCAGGCTCTGCACGCCGACCTCTTCCACGGAGGCGATCAGCTCGGCGTCGGGTTCGGTTCCGTCCGGCTCGTCGTCTGAGCGGTGCTGGCGGTGGTTGTACGGGTCGACGACGAGTTCGTAGGGATCGACCCAGGCGAAGCGCCCTTCGAAGGCGGGCTGCGCGGCGATGGTGTCGGTGCTGTCCGGTGCGGTGAGGGTGGTCGTGGTTGTCATGGGAGCTCCGTGGTGAGAAGAGGGGCGGGCGGTGGCGCCCGCCCCTGCGCGTGTGGGTCAGGCGGCAGCCGGTACGGCCTTCGGCTTGGCCTTGCGCTTGGGCTGCGCCGCGGCGGTCTTGGGTCGCGCGGTCGCCGGGGCCTTCTTCGCCGTCCGCTTCGGGGTGGGCTTCTTGGTGGCGGCCTTGGGCGCGGGCTTGGACGGTGCGGCCTTCTTCGCGGGCGACTTCTTCACGGTGGTCTTCTCTGCGGCCGGCTCGCTGGTTGTCGCGGCGGGAGCCTCCGGCTGGGCGGGCTGCTGCGGCGCGGGCTTGTCGGCGGTGGTGACAGGGATGCGGGTGCCGTCGTAGCGGAGCTTGGCGCGGTGGCCTTGGAAGACGGGGAAGAGTCGCAGGTGGAGGGTGTTGAGGAGGGTGTCGAGGGGTGCTTCGACGGTGGTGAAGTGGCATGCGGCGTTGTAGTGCGGGCCGGTCTTCTCGGGGCCGCGGGCGAACGTTTGGGCGGCGGAACCGTTCCACAGGCGGCGGATGCCGAAGGTGCGGCCGTCCTGGTGGGTGAAGTGGATGGTTTCCGGGTCGATGGAGTCGTCGGCCTTGTGCCAGCCGTCGCCGAGCTTTTCGATGATCAGGTCGGCCAGGAGGTAGAGGTCGATGAGGGAGATGTCGAAGGGGGCAGCTTCGGTGGCGGGGTTCTGGGCGGTTTCGGTGGTCACGGTGGGTTTCTCCAAGAGGTGTGGGGTTGTGGTTTTCCCTCAACCCGATAACTAAATTCTACTATGGTTAAGGGGGGCGTCAACTGCGAAGATGCAGGTCAGGCGGGGGCCAGGTCATGCACCAGCCGGAGTCGCAACCCACATCAAAGGGCAACTCCTCCTGTGCTGCCTCGACCGCTTCGAGCAGAGGCCGGCCGGTACGGGTCAGGAACACTGCGTCGCCCATGCCACCCCACTGCCGCGTCTCGTTCAGCGACTCCTCAAGGCAGCAGGCACGCAGGAACAGCCCCGGACGGTCGCGACGCATCTCCTTCCAGCCCTCCAGCGACTTCAGCGGACAGAACCAGCAGGCGCTCTTCGGCGGCATCGGCAGGCCCGCGTCCGAGATGATCCGCTGGCAGTCGACCCGACGGAGCTTGAGGTCGAGCAGCGGGTAGACCAGCTGCTCGTACGGCTCGACCCGCCGGTTGGCCGCCCGAGCGATCTCATCGAGCGAGATGCCGACGGCGACCGTCGCCGGGTTGCTGGGTGTCGCACCATTCGCCTTGAGCCACTTGCCGGTGACCCAGATCTTGAAGTCCCGAGTGCAGCCCCGCGTGCCAGGGGCGCCGTTGGACATCCGGATGGGTATGGGTAGGGCGCGAGAGCCCTTGCGCATCATCCGGCCCCACAGTGTCTCCGTTCCCCCGGCGCGCAGTGTGCGATGCAGGACGTGCAGGTCAAGGCCGCTGGCTGCCGCGTACGGTCTCGCGACATGCCGTACATACTCCAGCGTCGCCGGGTCTTCGCTGTCGTCACCCACGTTCGCGAATAGCAGGGTGCGGTACGGGATCTCGCGACGGGCAGCCAAGACCATGAGCGCAGTGCTCTGTACCCCGCCGCCGTAGCTGATCACGTTCACGCGGCGTACTCCGTGGCCTGGTCGAGGAGGCGCTGAGCCATCCCGACGGCGGCAACGAGTTTCGCCTGGCCCAGTACGGAGTTGCGGTGTTCGATCACGGCTCGGGCGTGTGCGGCGGCGTCCTCGATGGCCCTGGGGTTGGCCAGGGTGTCGGCACAAGCCACCGTGACGCGGGGGCCGAGGCCCCAGATGATGGCGTTGACGGCGGCGCAGGCGGCAGCGATCTCGTCGATATCGCACATCGACCACTGGAAGTCGGCGGGATCCAGGCTCCTCTCGCGCAGGTTTTGCGCTGCGGCGCGCAGCAGGCCGCCGCTGCCGCCGGCCGGGTCGTGGATGTGCTGGCCTGGCTGCGGGCGTCCGGTCTCGGCGTCGGCCATCAGGGTGCCCAGGGCGTTGAAGCCCATGAGGCCAGCCATGGTTTCCGCAACGGAAGCCGGGGTGTGGAACTCGCCGAGTCCCTGTTGGGCGCCGCGACTTCGCAGCAGCATCATCACGGGCGAGAGCACGTCGGTCATGGAGCGCAGGTAGGGGTCGGTGTACCCGGTCAGGGTGAGCAGGCCATTCTTCAGGGCTGCTTCCGTGACGGCGCGGACGGCGGATATGCGGTTCTTGTCGACGTCCGTGTCGTTCAGCCACTCGTGGAGGATGCGGGCCCGGTCGATGAGGTCGGGGCGCTGGATCCAGTGGGTGGACCAGATCTCGCGGTACATGCCGATCAGGTTTGTGTCGTTCAGGCTGAGGATCTGCGTTGCGAGGTCGGGCCCGTTCGGGTCCTGTTGGCCGATCAGGCCGAGGGCGGCCACGATGCCGATCGGTACGTTTATGTGGTTGCCGCCGTGCTGTCGATGCCAGGCGCCGGCGACGGCTTCGCCGATCTGCATGGCCTGGGCGTGGGGGTCGCTCGCGGGGCGGACGCTGATGGTGCGCGGGGGTGCCGGTGTGCTGGGCTGTTTCTTGGTTGGCCGCGGCGCGGGTGAAGGCGGAGTGGCGCGGCTTGGCTTCGCGGCGAAGGTTGCCGGGGCCTTGGGTTGCGGCGGCATGGGGGTCGGCTGGAGGTCGGCGAAGAGGTCGAGCTGCTGTGTCATGGGGGTCCGAATCGGTCGGGGTGGTGAAAATGCGGCGGCCCGCCCTGCGGGTGCGGGGCGGGCCAGGGTTGAAGGTTTCCCCCTCAACCCCATAACTAAATTCTACTATGCTAGCGGGTGGGGTCAACTGCGCTACGGAGCGCGTGAGTTAGCCGTGGCCGACCCACAGCACGCCGTACGGAGTGAATCGCGTGGTGAAATCCGCGTGCTCCTCAATCACGGTTGCCACCGTGGAGCAGTCGATCCGCCCGCACCGGTCCCGGTACGGCTCCAGATCCCAGTCAGCGCGTGTGCCGACCGCCGAGGCGAAGAGCTGGGTGTAGTTGTTGCCGAACGCCACGACCCGATTCCGGCAGGAGTCGTGCAGGTCTCGAAGCCGGCGGCGCCACAGGGGGTCGTCGCCGGACGGCCGCCAGTCGAAGTCCGGATCCGTCTCCGCCGAATCCATCAGGGCGGCCCACGCCACCGCGCGCTCACGCGATCGCACGGCCGGGGTGAACGTCCAGGCGCCGAGCGCCACCCCCTTGCCGAGCGGCGGCCGCCCCTGCCGCTCCATGAGATCGGAGTGCAGCTCGTACGCCAAGCAGTGGGCCTGGCTGAACGTGCGAGTACGCTTCGTGGAGAACAAGTAGTGCCATTCCGCGAGGCTGTCCTCGGGCCGACGAATGCACATGCGCCAAGTCCCGTACCGCCCTCGCGCAGATGGCCGGGCGTCCGCGGCGGCCGTTATCAGGCGTGCGCGCTCCATCCGTGCCGGAGTGCGCGGGGCGAGCGTGGGCGGATCGGTGATCGTCGTACGGGCCGGAGCCTTCTCTGTGCGGAGATCGCTGGGGCTGTTGGGCATGGTGTTTCTCCAATCGGGCGGTGGCCCGCCGAATCGGGCGGGCCACCGTGACAGGACCATCCACATAGTGCGTCTTCTACTATGGATGGCGATGTGGCTGAATGATCGAGCCCGGTAGTCAGCCCTGGTCGAGCCAGAGCAGCCCGTAGGGCGTCTGCCGCAATGTACTCATCGCCGCCTTGCCGATGTCGGCTCGAACGTCCGCCCAGTTCACCCGGCCGAACGGATCCCGGTAGGGCTCCACGTCCCAGATGCCTTCGGGACTGGCGGAGGCGATCACGTCAGCCACGGAATTGCCGAATCCGACCACTTTCGCCTCGTGTTCCTCGATCAGCAGCCGGAGTTCCGATGGCTCGGCTGTGCCAGCATCCGCACGGGCTGCCCAGGCCAGAGCGCACCCCCGGCATGAGGCGCTGGGCCTGAAGGTCACCTCGCAGATCACCACCTGAGTGAGGCGCTGCCCGGCTGTTCCTGCGGCTGCCGTTCGGTGCCACCGGCTCGCGGTCGCCCTGGCGGCTGCTTCGGTGCTGGTCGTACGGGAAGGCAGAAGGTACGACGACGTGCCGCTGTCGCGGGTGGGTTCATGGAAGACGATGCGCCACGCACCGAGAAACCGCTCCGCCTGATGGGGCGCGCGCTTCACCGGTCGTCTCCCCATGCTTCGGAGACCATGCGTGACAGCCACAGGCCGAAGCCGGCGGGGTCGTGCCGTATCCAGTGCTCGGAGTAGAGGGCGGCGAACGCCGCGTGCTTTTCCCGCTCGTCGCGAGTGAGCGGAACGTCCACGCGGGCGTGGTGGCGCCCGCGTGGCCAGGTCGGCCGGGTGGAGCCGGGCGCGGCGTGGTCGGCGTGCCAGTGGGTGTTGGCGCCGATCTGAAGTGGGGCTTGGAGGTGGAGCGGGATGTCCATCAGGGTGAAGTTGGCGATGCTGGTGTGGTAGGTGCCGACGGTTCCGCCGACGGCGTCTTCCGGCAGGTCGATCCATACTCGGTGGCCGTACTCCTCGCGGGGGCCAGCCTCGATCACGAAGCGGTTGTAGACGATGGCGGGGCCGTCCTGGGCGTCGTACGCCGCGCAGACGCGGTCACCGGGCTTGTAGGGGGCGGGGGCGGTCATGTGCTCTCTTCCGGTTCTGGTCACTTCTGGGCTGTGGTGGCGTACGCCTTGGCGGCTGCGGCGCGCTGAGCCGTAGCGGGGCACGGGCCGAGGAGGTGCTTGAGGGCTGCCAGGAGGCGGCGGGTGTCGGACTCGCGCCAGGCGTCGTCGGCGATTTCGATCAGACGAGCCACGTCTTCTTCCCTGGTGGGGTGAGGGATGTGGCAGGGGCAGGTGCTCGTCGCGTATGAGTTCAGGGCGCTGAGGGCTCGGGCGTGGTCGGACACAGGTGCGCACTTCTGGTGGCGCTTGAGGGGCTTGGCGCGTCGCAGGTGGCTGTAGAAGCGTTCGCCCTGCCAGCCGCAGACCATGCACTGGACGGGCCACTGGACATCGGAGCCGGGGTAGCCGGAGCGGGCGGCCCAGCCGAGTTCGTCGATGCGGGCGAAGGCGACGGTGGCCGAGATCAAGTTGCGCGGCGTGGGGGCGAGGGCCATCAGGTAGAAGTCGAGGGCGCGGGCGCCCTGCCAGGTGTCGCCGGGGTGTATGTCGAACTGCACGATCAGGTATCTCCTTGAGGTGGTGAAGGGTGAGGGGGTGCGGCACCCCCTCACCCGTTAACGAAATTCTACTATGTATGTGGGGTGGGTCAACTACGCAGCGTTACGGAACTAGGAGGCGGGTGCCTTCTGGTGCTGTCGCATCTCCTCTGTGGACATGCGGCCGGCGAGTCCGTCGTACGGCGCCGTCCATGTCCAGCCGGGCCGGACATCCTCGGCCCGCACGACGCCCCCGCTGGTGTGGAGATGAAGGTGCGGTATCGTCACCGACCGGTTGTTGACCCGCAGTACCTCGTACCAAGTGCCGCGGTACTTGGCGAAGTCACCGCGCTGGAAGTCGTCTCTCGACCATCGTTTGCGGCCCTTGCGGGGGGTCTCGGTGCACCGCCTCGAAACAGGGCTGACGCGGTGGCGGGTGTACCAGCCGCTGAAGATCTCGTTGGCAGTTGGGTGGTCGGTGGTCAGTCGGTACCAGGTACTGGTGGCGAGTGCGTCGACGGCCGTGATCTCGAAAGCCACGGGCAGGCCCTCGACGTCGAGGACGTGGCGGCCATCGGCGTGACGCAACCAGACAGGGTCGCCGGGTTTCACATCTGCCTCCCGGAGTCGTCCGTGGACAGCAGTACGGCCAGGGACAGGAAGACCAGCAGGGACAGCTCGTTGTTCGCCTTGCAGGTCAGCCAGGTGCAGGCAAAGAAGGCGGGATGCACTCCGTCGCAGAACTCTTCCAGGGAGCCGCCCGGCTTGTCGGCCGTCCACTTGCGCGTGGCATCGATCAGTTCGTGGGCAAAGCGGTCTTCGTGGAATGTCCCCCGCACGGCCTGGGTGTTGCGTGCCGCCCATGAGGCCACCAGCAGCAACCGGCATCGGCGGGTGGGGGAGAGCTGCCCCCACAAGTGCAGTAGGGCACGGTGGTTGGCGAGCACGAGATGCGGTTCCGGGTGAGAGAAGTCGGCCAGAAAGCGGGAGGTGGTTATCAGGGTGCGGTGCAGGGATGCGTGGTCGGTCACGAGTGATTCCTCTTCGGGTCGGTCAATTAGCTGTGCTTCAGCGGCGGGGAAGCGGTCGGCGCCGGGGAGGGGTGAAGGGCTTGCGCTGCGCTGGTCAGTGCGTACGCCTCCGCGAAACGTTCGAGGTGGATGAGTGCGCAGACTTCGAACATCAGCGTCCAGTGGCATTCGGGCACGGCGTCCGCGAACTCTTCGTATTTCAGGTGGCGTTTGGCGCTGGTGCGCCGCGCGAAGGCCCGCTGAACGATGTGTTCCATGGCTGTGGTGGCACGGCGGACCTGCCGCGAGTTCAGATCGAGACTGCTGATCACGTCGGCAACCGCCAGCAGCGGCAGGCGTCTATGCAGCATCAGGGTGCGAAGTCCTTCCAAGAGGTGTCGGGCCGCCGGCTGCGGGTGCGACCAGCGGCGGTGTGTCAGTAAGAGGCCCACCGAAGAGGGGCCGGGTGGACCTCGTGTTTCTCGGCGATCGTTCCGGTGTGGCCACCGTCGTGCCCCCGGTGGCGTCCTCGCGTGCCTGCTTGTAGGCGGCTTCGAGGGCGGGACCGGAGGCGGTGATGTAGAACTCGACGGAGCCCATCTCTGCCTCTCCTTTCGGGCGAGTGGGCATGACGCGGTCCGTCCCGGCCAGGGCGGACCGTCGCGTGCCAGCGGTCGTCAGCGGATGTGCACGCGGGGCCGACTGGTGCGCATGACACGCGGCAGCCGGGAGGCGGAGAATGAGCACCCGGGCACCTGGGAGGAATCGGCGTCGGCGGCGAGGACGATGGTGATGGACTCTTCAAGTACGGCTCGGCGGTGACAGGGAGTGAATTGCTCGGCCCATCGCTCCATGGCCGATCCGTCGGCGCGGTCCTCGCCGACTGCGTCCGCGTGCAACTGCCAGGCGTCGACCAGGTAGTTGGCGGCCAGCAGGAGCGCGGCTTCTGCCTGGTGCTCGGTGAGGCCGTAGTCGGTGGCGGTCGCCAGGACGGTCAGCGGGTCGGGCGTAGGTGTGTTCACGGGAGTCCTAATCAGTAGTTAGCGGTTCCGGTCCGGGACGCGGTCTTTCGTTCATCGGGCGGGTTTCCCCTCCCTGCGATAACTAAATTCTACTATGGCCACTGGGGGTGTCAATCGCGGGCAACTAACCCCAAAGCCCGACGCAGTGACTCGCCCGGATGCGTGCCTCACCCGCCGCGCGTTTCGATCACGCGGCCACCGTGGTGGAACTCTTGCCTCGTGGCCGCTTGCGGATGCTCGCTGGGCCGGCGGAGCGCACCTGGGCGCGCAGTGCCACCTCCCGGCACTCCCCGCACAAAGGCTCCCCCACCCGCGCGTGTCCGGCCACCCCTCCGCTAGTGCCGCAACTCCCCGCGCGGGACGGAAGCTTGCCCAACGCCGGAGCGCCCTCGGCCTTCGCGACCACCCTTCCGTTGATCCATACCCGGGCCGCGCACACGCCGTCGAACCGTCCGGCTTCCGGACGCACTCGCTCGTAACACCGGGAGATGAACGGGCAGGAGTCCGCACACTTCTGCATCAGCGGAGTGCTTACGGCGATGAGGTCGCTGGGTGGGTCGACCTGCGAAGCGTCGGGTACGTAGCCGTCCTCGGCGGCACACGGTACGAGGTCGATCCAGGTAGACGGCTTGGTGGGGGTGATCACGAAATCTCCTCGCGGCGTCAGAAGAGGGATGGGTGAGCTACAGCGGCGGGCACGATGGCGTTCAGTGCGGTCGTCGAGCGCAAAGACAGAGCGGCCGAACGGCGCGACCACGAGCGGTAGAAGAGGTCGTTCCAGACTTCGGCCGTCCGGTACGGAAGGGGGCATGTCGTGTATGCGGCCGCATGGGCCTGCTCAGCCTCGACCGCTTGGCGCAGGGCTCCGTAGCGCACGGGCGTCAGCCGCCCGGTGGCCTGGACGTGCACTTCTGTCCACGACAGGCGCCCGGCGCGAGTGCCCGAAGACGCTTGCACCTCATACGTGAACCCGCCCGGGTCGGGAGCCCAGCAAGTTGAGGCCCCGGCATCAGGCTCGCCTTCCACGCGCCGCATCCGGCGGGGAGCTGTCGGCAGCCCGAAGTGGCGTACCGCCCACGCGGTGCGCGCGCTGGCGTCGGCGAGATCGACAAACTCCAGCAGTTCGGCCGGGGCAAAGAACCCGTGCACGGCCATCTGCCGGTCTTCGTCCCTCAGCTCCGCCGTGGTTCCGGGGGCCACTGTCTTCAGGTCGGCCCACTCTCGTGGGGCGTCCGATGCGGTTACGAAGGTGTCCACCATGTCCCCGTCTTCTTTACGTTGCGGCCTATTAAGTGCCCGGTTGAGTGTTCGTCTCGGTGCCGCACCCCTCGGGTGCGCTGTGCTCACCGCGCGAGGTCGGTTGGCCTTGCTCGTCCTGCCGGGCGATTGTGCGGCTCGTCTTAGGGGTGGCCAATCGGGCGGTTAGCGGTCCAATCGGAATGATAAACGACGGCCTATTTGTTGGTCGATGTCGCCCCCGGGCCAGAGCCCTGGTCCACCACCCGCTGCCGCGCTCTACGCATCTCTTCGATCCGGCGCCGGGCCACCTCCGACAAGCCGTCCCCACCCGGCCGGCGCCGAACCTCCGCCAACATGTCCTCGTTCGCCGACCGCTCAGCCTGTTTGACCCGCTCCCTCTCTGCCCGTTTCTCCGCCTCTCGCTGAGCGCGCGGACTCGTCCCGCACCCTCGGCACGAACGCCCCGGAGCATCCGGATGAGCAGCACACGCCTGAACCGGTACCTCCTTCGCCGCAGGCACTGGCTTTTCGTCGCCCGCGGGCAACGACTCCCCTGCGGCGACAGCCGTGGGGGTAGGGGGGATCTCCTTCTGAAGGTATTGGTTGTAGTTACTACCTAGAACCCCTGAACTACCGGCCTCCGGAGAACCGAACGCTGGTGCACCGATCTCTGAAAACCCGTTTTCGGTAACCGAAGGGCCCTCATCAGCCTCGGAACCCAACTTCTTCGACAGCTTCCTCGACACCCGGCGCGCCTCCAGCCGCTCATACTCCTCGGCCACCCACTCCTGCCCCGTGTCGTATACCTCGGTGAACCGCGCGAACCTCCCATCAGCCGCCTGCTCGGTCACCACCCGGTAATAGCCAAACCTCTTCAGCTCCCGCACCGCCTCCGCCACGGCATCGCGGCCCTCTTTGCCCGCAGCCGCGATCGCCGTGATCCGCACCTGCCAGTTGTCCGGCTTCGATACCAGCCACGCCAGGATGCCCCGCGCCCGAAAGCTCAGCCGCTCATCGTTCAAGGTGCTGTTGGGCAACACCGTGAATCCAGAACTCAGGTGGCGGCGCAGAATGGTCACGGAACATGCCTCCAAGGCAGCACAAGGCTCGAAAAGATCAAAGGGGGAGGCGAACCCCGCACCGTGCGTGCGGGGCCGCTCAAGAAGGCGTCAGGGGCGCTTGCGGGAACGCGTGACGTTGATGGTGCGCGGAGTTTTCTGCCCCGCTGCGTTACGCATCGGCACCGCCACGCCGGCACGACGGGCCACGGCCACCATGCCGTCCACGTCCGGAACCATGGGAACCGTCAGCCCGGCGTTCTCGAACGTGTCGACCAACGCCTGAACGTCGGGCTCCTCCTTCGGGTTACCGCCGCCCCAGCTCAGCGCGTTGTCCCCGTAGCAGCCCTCGGGTGAGTCGTCGAGCATCGCCCGCAGCACTTGCTTGCGCTTCCGGGACGCGCTCTCCCGCTCACGGTGGCGCACGTAATCAGCCAGCGCAGCCGCCCGGTCCTCGTCATCGTGCACCAAGACCGTCTGCACCGGGCTGCCCGGCGCCGCCCCTGGCCAGCACGCCGACGCCCATGGGCAGAAATCGCACAGCGTCTTCGTGGGCAAGCCCGGTCCATCGTGATCACGGGACAGTTCCTCGGGAGTGTCCGCTTCCAGCACCCGGTCCACCCACCACCGGGCCTCGTCCGCCAGCCACGGATCGAAGTCGAACTCGTCGATGTGTTCTTCGCCGGTGTCCCGACACACGAAGCGAAAGCGGATCCGCTGCACGTCCACCGGCCCTATCCGGTGCAGGTACCGCTGCCCCGGCACATCAGCGAAACCGACTGTGCGCAGCAGATCGGCGTACAGCAGGACCTGCCGCACCTCGGCAGCCGTCGGCCCGTACCGCACCACTCGGTCCCACACGCGGCTCGACTTCGTCTTCACGTCCTCGACCGTCAGCACCTCGGCCGGCTGGACGGGCCGGTGCCGCTTCGGCAGCCGAGCGGCCGTCGCGGCATCCAACTGTACGACGTCGATGTGCCCGCGGATCCGGTCATCAGCGACCGTGCGTTCCACCAGCCAGCCGTACTCGGTGCGAGCAGACTCCAGCAGCCCAGCGTGGATATAGGTGCCGAGGATCGCGGCCTTCTTGTCCGGCGTGTCCGTGGGCGGTACCTGATGTACGACGTATCCGGCGCGGCGCTGGCACACGGTATCGGACGCGCCGAGCTGTCGTTGCTGTGACCGGGGACGCCGGGCATCGACGGCGGCAGCGGCATCCCAGATCGACACCGGGGCGGGCTGGTTCAGTGTTGCAGTCACGCGGTTCTCCAAGAGGGCACGCCGAGCCCGCCCGCACGAGCGGGCCCAGCGCAAAACGGGACAGGGAAGGTCAGTCGACGGGGGCGTACGGGTCCTCATCGAACGGATCGGGCTCCGGTTCGCCCTGTTCGCCCTGCTCGGCGAGGGCTGCGGCGCGCAGTCTGGCCGCGTCGCTCGTCGGATCCTCGATCTTCGGCGGGTTCTTCAACGCCGCTACCTGCTGAGTGATCGCATGACGGACCACGTTGATCTCGTCCCGGCTGAGGGACTTGTCCGCGCCGACCTTCTTCCACAGCTCTTGGAGTCCCGGGATGCCGTCTTGCTCAGCCGTCTCCTGCACCTTCGCGATCCAGGGCTGAGCCAGGTCTCCCGTCAACTGCGGTGCCTGGCGTGGTGCCGAGTGGGGGCCGCAGCCCATGAGGTCGAAGACCAGCGACTCGACCGAGAAGTTCGACACCGCCTTGGGCTTGCCCTCGCGGGGTACCTGGAACTTCAGGGAGCGGGCGCCCACCACGTAGGCGTGATCATCCCCGCGCAGCAGCCGCACCCACACGGTGGCGTCGAACGCCAGCGACTTCTGGCCCTCGACACGCCACGTCTTCGTGTTCGGGATAGGTTCTCCCGCGCCGTCGATGGCCTGCACTTCCTTGCCGCGCGCCAGCAGGAGCACGATGCCGGGCATGGTGCGCACCAGGTACATCACCCGGTTCCACCGCTCCGTCGCGTCGTTCCACAGGTTCATGCCCGGCTTGATCTCCGCATCCGGGTCGAAGCGCAGCTTCTTCTGCCCGGCCCTGCTGCGCCGGCCGCGGTCCTGCGTCCAGTTCACGAGCATCCGCCACAGCAGGGACACCGAGTCGATCACCAGCACGACGGGCGGCTCGCCTGCGGCGGCGGCACGCTTGGCTTCGGCGTGCACGGCCTCGACCTGGTTGAGAATGTCGCGGTAGGTGCCGTTGTGCTCGATCAGCAGGTAGTCGGCGCCGGGGACGGCGGCGTACTCGTCAGCGGTGTCCTCGCCGAGCTCTAGCCAGTACGCCTGCCCTGTCCGGTCGCAGCCGGTGAAGGAGGCGGCTAGGTAGCTCTTGCCCGCTTTCTCTTCACCTTCGAGCAGGATCTTCGGCCAGGGGATGGCGCCTGTCGGCTTGCGGGTGCGCAGCTTCGGGACGGTAGGGGTGGTCATGCAGTAGCTCCAGTCCAAGAGGAATCAAAAACAGCGGCCTATTTCTAGGCCGAGCGAAGGCCCCTGAGCTCGAACAGGGCTGACCACTCGGGGTGCAGGTCGATGAGCTTGCGCACGTACCTGGAGCGGTAGTCGTTGTTCAGCTTCCATGGCTCGCCGCGAGTCGCCCTGCCGTACTGCCAGCGCAGAACCTCGAACAGCATCCCGATGCCCACGCGCTTGACCCCCTGGTTGACGCAGTCGAGGGTCAGTGTCTCCAGCTGGTCCAAAATCCACGGGTTGAGCTGGTGGAACGACTCGAAGCGGTCCTGGATGCTGGCACTTCCGAGAGTCTTGGGGTGCCGCAAGGGCGCAACGGGCAGTTCCAACTGTTCGGGAACCATGATTCCCCCTCCGTTCAAATGCTGCGGCCTATTTTGCGGCATGGGGCGCACCTGATCAAACGCGCCCCTCCTTCGGTAGTTGAATTCTACTATGTTTGGGGTGGGGGTCAACTACGGAAACTGCGGCGGAGTCCACCCCGACGCCGCCGCATGCTCAGCCCCCTACCGCACCAGCTACGGCTTCTGTGCGGCCACGCCGCGCTTCGCGATGAACGACCCCGGCCCGTCGTACCGGCCCTCCCGCAACGCGTCCGCGACATCCACCCGAAGCTGCCACGTCGACTTCCGGGACTTCTGCATCGTCACCTCGGCGGCACCCAGCACCGTGTCCAGGAGCCACAAGCGCGAGCCCGACAGTACGTAGTCCGCCGGCGGCAGCATCCCCGTGCTCCGAGTCGCCGCCTGGGCGGCGGCCACCTCGCCCACTCCGAACAGCTCCCCGTACTCCTGCGTCCCGACCAAGGGAGGCAGCTCGCCCTTCCTCTTGGGGCGCGAGGTAGCCTGCTGCTCCTCCACCACCTTCTCCAGCAGCCCCTCGTCCAACTGGCGCCCCCGGCCGCCGGGCGGCAGCGCAACGTCTACGACGAGACCGCCCGGCCAAAACGGCTTGCCAGAAACGATCGCCGCATCCTCGTACGACAGAATTCCCGATGGCACCCAGCGGTCACTGACCGCTGTCGGCGCGATGTTGTACACCCGCGCGATCTCTTTACGGCCAAACAGCAGCGGCTTCGCCACAACGGTCTCCTTCCGTCCCGAAACAGGGATAGCAGAATACGCGCAAGCGTCGTGCCGTCGAACGTCGGGCCGGACTGTCGGTGGCCACTGTTAGGGTGAAGGCACCCTTTCCAAGAGGTGAAGCGACGGCCCCGGTCCGATGGACCGGGGCCGTCGCGATTCGCGCCTTACGTCACCCGTCAGAACGTCCGCTGCGCCTCGCGGCCTTCCGGAAGCGGAGGGCGACCGGCGATCCCCACTCGGAAAGGGACACCCGCGGCCCGCATACGCCGAACGGGTTTTTCGAACCGTCCCACGGAAGCCCGGACGTCCCTCACGAGTGGCTTCTCGTGAATCCGCTGGTCGACCAGCACTTGCCACAAAAGGCCGTCACCGTCGCTGATCTCATAGCGACCCGGCTGGCGGGGGGCCAGCTCGGCGACGGCTCTTGCACGTTGCGCCGCGGCCACGTAAGCATCGGCGAGCGGCATGGGGGAAGCCCCGCTGCTCCGGTGCCGGGCGTAGCCCCACACCACGTCTTCGCTCATTCGTACAGGCAGCGATGAACTGAACGACAGCAGGTAGCGCCACGGCACGATGCTGTCGGCAGGCGGTAACTCTCCACGTACCGGCGGGAGCCACAACCGGGCTCCTTCCGGCGGCGGATTCACCGCGAGCCGACAGCGCGCTGCCGCGTGGCTGGTGCGGTACTCGTACGCGTGGAGACCAGTCGACCCCACCACCATCTGGTGGCACAGGCCATGCTTCCTGGCCTGGTCCCGTACGCAGTACAACCCGCGCTCAGCCGAATGCCTCCACGCGCCGGACAAGATCAGGTGCATGGTGAGCGCCCGCAGGAGGCGGGCGCCGAACCAGGTGTCGATGCGGTGGATGGCGGCGAAGGCGCCCTTGATCGCAGGGGAGACGTACATGGTCTGCGGTGCCCGCAGGGCTGTGACGGGAGCCTCGCACGGTTCCCAGGCTGTTCCCTTCAGCAGCCGTGATTGGGGTTTGATGCGGTAGGCCACGTCACACTGCCTGCCGATCGCGACGGGCGGACCGGTACGGGCGGATGACCTGGCCGTCGGGCAGCAGGTCACCGGTGTCCTCGAAGTGCACGACGCCGTTGCACAACAGGCTCCAGCCCTGTTCCGGGTGGTGGGCCACCAGGTGGGCGGCGTCCCGGTCGGCTGCGTCGGCCGGCGGGCAGGGCGGCTGGTGCTGGCACATTAGCAGTCCTTTCACCGCGTTGACGGCCGTTACATCAGGCCGTGCCGGTTGGGGTCCATGCAGCGGCCCTCGGTGGTGCCGCAGCCGATGCAGCCCATCCCCTTCGACGGGAGGTCCTGGTCCTGGTTCTGGTCGTCCTGGTCGCTGGTGTTCTGCTCGCTCATCGTGTTCCTCGGTGTGGTGGTGTACGGGAAGTGGGGGCCGCTCGGTGGGCCAGGGAGGATCGCTCCGGTGCACCGAGCGGCTGTCTCAGGCGGCCTGGTCGGGCCGGGTGGTGCGGGGTGGACCGCAGCCGTCGGCGTCCTCGTTGAGGAGGCCGTGCTGCTCGCAGATGCGCATCGCGTCTATGCGGTCGTCGGCCCCCAGCTTGCTGAGCAACCGGGCTACGCCGACCTTGATCTGGTCGTAGGTCTCGCCGTTCTTGGCAGCGATCTCGTTCAACGTCAGGCCGTCCGCCATGTCCCGCAATAGACCCTGTTCGTCGTGGGCCAGCGCGGGGGCCTCGCCTTCAGCCGCGCCGGGAGGCACGTACCGGAGTCGGAAGGCGACGCGGGCCAGCGTCGCCCGGTGGCCCCGGACGCCGAGCTTGTGGCGCAGCATGACCAGGTAGGTGCGTACGCTCGTCGGGGCCACACAGAGCACGTCGGCGATTTGCTTGTTGGTCTTGCCCTGCGCAACCAGGGTGAGCATCTGCTTCTCCCGGGCAGTGACGTGCGCGGGATCGACTGGGGGCGGAGTCATCGGCTCTTTCTCCTTCGAGCGGGTCCGGCACCGGTGCGTGACGGGGCGGGCCCGGGGCGCGTGCCGGTGGTGGGGGTGGGCCGCGGGGCCCAGGCGGACTCGATGGTGCAGCCGGTCAGGGTGGCCACGAGTTGGGAGGCCAGCACCCAGTGCACGTCCGGGGCGTCGTAGAGCCGGGTCACCTTCGCGGCCGGGACGGGCAGCGGCCTTCCGGGGAGGTAGAGCCGTCCGAAGACGCCGTCGAGGACCGGTTCGTGCACGCGCACGGTGACCCAGTTGTTGCGCAGGTGCGGGCACTGCTCGATGGCCTTGTCCACACAGCCGCCGCGGCAGACGGGCGGGTGGACGGTCATCTGTCCTTCCGGCCAGTCCGGATGGTCGGCGCGGCCGTCTTCCAGCAGCCACAACAGGCCCTGGGCGTTGCGGTCGGCCGGCTGGCGGCACGCCTGGCAGCGCAGGCGCCGCATCGCATACCGCTGGCGCACCGAGTGCACCTTGGAGAACAGCGGGCTCCCGGCGCCCTGGTGCACTTGGCGTCGGACCCACAGCACACCGTGCCGGTCCCGGTCGTGCAGTTGCTCGTCGGCGAAGGCGATCCCGTCCCCGCCGCGGGCGGGGACGACGGCGGAGGGCAGTTCGTGCTCGGCGCTCCAGCGGGTGACGTACGGGACGAGGCCCGGGGGCCAGGGAACGCCAGGGGCTGCTGTGGGCGGGGGTACCGAGGTGATCATGGGCGGACTCGTTCTCTGTCCTTGAAGGGATACGGGGCTCGGGGTGCGCGGGTTCACAGGCCGACGCGCCGCAGCCACGCCTCGGGCTGGTGGATCTCGTCGTCGGTCGGCACCAGGCTCCGGTCGTGCCAGACCTTGTTGAACCGCGCGAGGTCGCCGATGCCGGCCACGGCTGCGGCGACGAACCGCGCCCCGTCAGCACGGGGGTCCAGGACGGGTCCAGGCGGCTCCGCCGAGGTGGGCGGCTGGGCGCGGCGGGTGTGCTCGTGAAGGTGGCGCTGGTGCAGCCGGTAGCGCCAGGAGCGACGTAAGACATCCGTGGCCGTCGGGCCGCCGAACGTCTCGCTGGTGTAGCGGCGTTCGGCCCATTCGGCGTGCCCCTCGAACAAGACGGGCACCGCCCGGTCGTCGAAGGCGTAGCGGCGCACCGACAGGCGGGGCGGTACGACCGCGCCCTGGCTGGCGAGGATCTGCCCGTGGTGGACGCACTCGTGCACCAGAAACCGGTGCAGCGCCGGGCGGTCGCGCCGTAGCCCGGTGTGGTGCAAGGCCCTTGGCGCGATAAGGGTTTGCGGCTGCCCGCCGGGATCGGTCAGCGTCATGCCTTCCTGCATCGGCCAGGTCCACGCCACCGTCTTGCGCCAGGACTCCACCTTCTGCGCGGCTTCCGCCCGCTCCCGCTCGGAGACCTCGGAGCCGGCGAACGCCTGCTGCACGCCGCGCTCGACATAGGCCACCACCTCCGCCCGCCAGGCGCGGGGCGTCACCAGCCGGAAGGTGACCGTGGGCGTGGCCAGGCCGGTGATCTCCTCCAGCCGCGGCGCTGCCTCGGCCAGCACCTGCCGCACCAGCCGGGCCAGCCTGCCGGCCCGGCCGGTTTCATCGCGAACGCTCACTTCGATGCCGCTCACAACGCGCCCCTCGGAGTGCGGAGGGAACTGGGTGCGGCGGACGACAGGGGGGTGCTGGCGTAGAGCGGCACGGTTATCGACCCGGCGGGGGTGCGCTCTATGCGCACCCGCCCGAGGTACTGGGGCGCCGGGGCCGGGCGGCGCGCCGACCACGGCGGGAGGGGGGAGTGGGAGGTCATGGCGTCTTTCGAGGTGAGGAAGCGGACGGGGTGGGCCCCTTCGCCGGGGCAGGCATGGTCCACGGGGCCCGGCGAAGGGGCGGTACGGGAGGCCGGAGTACCGGCCGGGCATCAGGCGCGCAGGACGGTGACCAGCTCGCCGAGGCCGTAGAGGGAGGGCAGGCACACCACGGCCGTCAGCACGGCCGCGCCGGGGTGGCGCCGAAGCAGCCCGGCGGCGCGGCGTGCACCGCCCGCGTGTCGGCGGTGGGTTCGGGAGGGTGCCGGGGGCCGGGGGGTGCCCGGTCCGGTGTGGTGCCGGGGCAGGCGCGCGGTGACGGCGGCGGTCGGCGGGGCCGGGCAGCGGTTCAAGGCGTCGGGGCCCGCCCGCAGGTAGCGCACCTGCTGCTGGAGCACTTCCGCCAGGTGCAGCATGTGCAGTGTCGACCCCATCGGGCCGGGCGGCGTCTCCTGCTGCACCTGCCGGGCACGGGCGAGCAGCAGCCGCTGCACATGCGGCGCCTCGTCAGCGGCCTGGTCCCTCAGAAGGGCCGTCACTTCCCGGAGGTGCTTCTTCAGCCCGGCGATGCGCCGGCGCACCTCGGCGTCCGCCAGCAGCGGCGCGTCTTTCATCAACACCGCGTCGGCCGCCAGGGAAGCCGCGCGGACGATGTCGCTGTCACGCCCAGCCTTCAGGCAGACCAACGCCCGCTGTAACTCCTCGACCCCCCAGGGACATTGAGGCGCCCGCACGCTGTGCACGGTTTTCTTCAGCAAAGGCGGGTGCGTGTCTTCGAAGGCGTGGGCCGTGGTTCTCGCGGGGGACATCATGTGCGCTCCAATGCGTGGCGCAGGCGGGCCCCGGGGAAGCATCACCCCGGGCTCTTCGGTGTGCTTGCTCAGGTGCCTCGCCAACCAACCGAGGCCGGCAGCCGCGGTACGGAACACACCGGTGCACGACCCGGGCACAGCTTCCGCAGATTCCGGGGGCCGCGATCGTCTGGGCGAGACGATATGAGCCTGTTCGCTGGCAAACCCCAGATCCATCCGCAGGCCCACCTCACATCTCCCTCACTTCGGTGGGTGGACGGTGTGCGGCCTCCTCATATGCGCCTCATAGTTCGCAAACGGGCCACTTTTTGCCGGGAGTTGGGAACAGATAGCCCTACCGTCGAAAGGGAAGTGCTGAGCCGAGGGGATGAGGCACAGGATGCACACGCTGTTCCGGGCGCTGATCGACCAACGCGAGTGGAAGGCGTTTCCGGCATTCCGATCGCGGTACCAGCAGGCAGCCAAGGAAGTCGCCGCCGCCGAGGACAACAACCCGGCGCTCAAAGCTCTGACGCTGTCCGACGCCACCTTCGAACGCTGGTACTACGGCACGCATGCCCCTCGCGGGGACGCCCGGCGGGTCCTGGTCCACATGTTCGGCTACTCGATCGATGAACTGTGGGCCAAGGCTCCCGCCCAGTTACCCCCGGTCCACCCGCACGGCGCCGCAGCAACAGACACCAGCGCCGACGACGGCGCACACCTACAACAGATGGGACGGCAAGCAGCCATGGCCGCACGGCGCGCAATGCAATTCGCGATAGGAGCCGAACACGGGCAGATCGGAGAGGAGACCATGGGCTATGTCCAAGACCGCGTACGCGACCTCGCCGCCCGGTACACCCGCGTTCCGCTCGCGGACATCCTCGACGATCTCACCGAAACCCAAGAGCAAACGTTCACCCTGCTGGAAGGCGACCGCGCCACTCCGGACCAGTCCCGGGACCTGTATCTGCTGTCGGCCCTGACCAGCGGGATGTACGCCAAGGCATGCCACGACCTGGCCGACCCCGCCTCGGCGATGATGCACGCCCGCGCTGCCAGTGTCTGCGCCACCAAGGCCGGTCACACCCCGATGCAAGCCTGGGTCAGTGGCCTGAAATCCCTGATCACCTACTGGGCGGGCGAGCCCGGGCGGGCCCTGCACTTCGCGCGTTCCGCCGCAAAGACTGCTGAGGGCCAGCGCGGCAGCGTCACCGTCTGGGCGGCCAGCCTGGAAGCCCGCGCAGCCGCCCTGCTCCGCGACGAGGAGATCGTCCGCCAGGCCAACCGGCGCGCCACCGAACTGCGTGACCGCTGCGAGCCGGACGAGCTCGACGCTCTCGGCGGCCTGCTCGTCTTCCCCAAGGTCCGGCAGGACTACTACGAAGTCGAAGCCAAGGTCCTCCTGGGCCACGGGGATGCCCGGCTGGTAGCGCAGGCCGAGGAGACGGTCCGCGGATACAGCGACCCCACCGACCCGCACTGGGCCTTCGGTGACGCCGCCGGAGCCCAGACCGATCTGGCGCTGGCCCGGCTGTACACCGCCGAGCTGGACGGCGCCATGGAAGCTGTCCGGCCCGTCCTCGACCTGCCGCTGCGGCAACGCAACGCTGGCATCGTGTACTCCGTCAACCGTGTCGCTGGCCAGCTGAACACCGGATGTGGCCGCGACTCCGTGGCGGCGCGCGACCTGCGGGAGGAGATCGAAGCGTTCGGCCGCCTGCGTCCCCTCGCGCTGCCCCGGTGATCGGCGAGTAGCATCCGCGGTCATGTACCCGGTCATCCGCCACAGCTCCCGGCTCGCACTGCGCGAGCTGACGATTGACGACGTGGACGCCGTGCACGCCATCTACGGCGACCCGGCGGCCACTGAACACCTCAGCTTCACCCCGCGCACGCGCGAGGAGGTCGGCGGCATCGTCGCCCGGGGCATCGCCGCGGCCACCGCCAGCCCGCGCCAGGAGTACGTACTCGCCGTCGTCACGCAGGGGGACGACGGCGACCTCATCGGCGTTACCCGCCTGGCCATCGACCCCCACCAGCAAAAGGCCGCCACCATGGGCTTCGCCCTGCGGCCCGACGCCTGGGGGGTCGGCTACGGCCGGGAGACCGTACGGCTGACCCTCGACCTCGCCTTCACCGAACTCGGCCTGCACCGCGTGTGGGCAGCACGGGCCCCGCGAAACGAGGCATCCGCCAAGACCCTCCTCGCCGTCGGCATGGTCGAAGAAGGGCGCATCCGCGGGCACGTCTACGTCCGGGAAGCGTGGCGTGACTCCATCACGTACGCGATCCTCCAGGACGAATGGCAGGCCCGCACCGACACCCAGTAGACGGGCACCAACCCCACCACCTTGGGCTTACCGGCGCCGCTCGGCGAGCGGCAGCCGCCGCACACCACCAGTACAACAGCATCACGCGCGATTCGAGCAAAGCCGGCCGACCATGCGTTTCGCCCGGCCCCGCCCCGTTCGTGTTCGACGCTGCCGGAACAGTCGAAGCACCGGATGCGAGTTCAGGAGGTGATGGTGCGCTCGGGCTGTGCGCGTTGGCCCCTTGAGGGCCCGGCGGCGCCGACGGCTTCGGGGACGGGAAGGGTGTTGTCCTCGGTCATGGCGTGCTGCCCTTGCGCCGCGGGTCGCCTGGTTCGGTCGTGGTCCGCTCGGGCTGTGCGGCACGGTGAGCGGAACCGGCGCGGCCCGTTCTCGCGGGCCTCAGGGACGTCCCCAAAGCTCCGATGAGCGCGCCGACGGTGCGCCTGCGCGGGCCGGTGGGCAAGCGTGTCGTGGCGGGCGGTCCGATGGCGGTGCGGGTCTTGGCCAGTGCTTCGATCGCGTCGCACCACAGGTCGACGTCGGGGGCCGCGCTCAGCTCACGGGAGCGGGCCTTGGCGCGCTGGGAGAGGCGGGACCAGATGGCGGGATCCCGCAGGGAGGTCAGCGCATGGATCCAGGCGTTGAGGTCGTCGCGGTAGGCGAAGGTGCCGGCCTCGCCGAGGGATTCTACGAGTCCGGGGGTGGGGTGGGCGATCACCGGGATGCCGGAGGCGAACGCCTCCACGGCCACCCGCCCCCAGGATTCGTACAGGCTCGGCATGAGCACGACGCGGGAGCGGCTGTAGACGTGCTCGCGCATCTGCTGCCCGGGTACCCCGTCGAGGACCTCGCAGTTGGGCAGCCGTGGTGGCGGCATGATCTGCTGCCCGTAGGCACCGCGGACGCCGAGGAAGTGCCACTCGGGGGTCCAGGCGGCGATCTGCCAGAAGAGTTCGCCGCCCTTGTCGGGATTGAGGTTGACGAGGGTCACGCAGTCACCGGGTTCCGTACGGTATTCCTCCGCGAGTACAGGGGGGCGCACGACGATGCTGCGCTTGGGCAGGAATTCCGGCGGATAACCGGCGTAGAAGATTTCGCCGTCCCGCCGGATCCACTCGCTGTTGTAGACGACCAGATCGGCGCCCGCCGCGTTGTGGAAGCTGTTGTGGAAGTTGTCGTGGCAGATCACGGCCAGGGGTTTGCTGTTGGCCCTGGCGAGGCCCGCCACGAGCGGGACGTTCTCGAAATGGGACAGCAGCACGTCCGCCTTCTGGGCGTGGGCGGCGAAGTCCATGCCTTCCTGGAAGGGGACGACCCGTACCCCGTCGATCTCATAGCTCTTCTCGATCGTCCCAGGGTGCGACAGCCAGACCGTCACTCGGTGGCCGCGCGCGGCCAGGGGGCGGAGCATCGAGTGGAGCATCCACTCCGAGCCGGCGTTGTGGGCCGGCGGATATCCGTATACCCGGGCCTCGATGGACATGCTCCGCGTCGTGGGGGCCGCGATCAGCAGGTGCGGGTGGGGTGCCGCCGACTCCACGTAGGGCTGCTCCCTTCGGATGGTGGTGGTGCGTGAACGAGGCGGGTCCGGGCGAGGGGACCGTGACGGTGCCCTCGCCCGGTGTGCCGGGCGGATACGTCTCACCCGGCGGGTGCAACGATGTCGATGGGAGTGGAGGACGAGGTACTGCTGTTGACCGTGAAGGTCAGTTCCGCGGGGCCGGCAGGAGAGCTTTGAGCGGCCCTGACCGCGACCCACAGCTCGACGGTCTCTCCCGCAGTGACGTCCAGGCGGACTTTGTCGAAGGTGAGCGACTGCTGGTCATCGGAGAGGTTTCCGGTGTACTGGACTTCTCCGGACACCGGAGAATTGACCGTCAGCTGGTAGTCGGCGCCCGCCTCGGCGACGAAGGACAGTCCGCTCCCAGCCGGGAGGGCGACGGTGACCGCCATGTCGGCGTGGAGCGTCGAACTGCTGGTGTTGCGCACCCTGACGCCCGGGTATCCGGGAGCCGGTTCGCCCTGTACGAGGGTGACGTCGGGCGGCCCGCCCGGCTCCACCACGAACACCGGCGCGGGTTCGACCTTCACGGGCGTGGAGGCGCACTCCTGGTCATCGAGGGAGAAGACCAGCGAGGTATACGCCGGGGCGGCGTCCGCCGCCGCGCTGACGCCCACCCACATGAGCGACTCCGCCCCGGGAGCGGGAAGGCGGGGATCGACGTTGGTGAAGGTGAGGCTCTGCCCATCGTCCGAAAGGGTTCCGGTGTAGACCGTGTTGGTGCCGGTTTGGAGGTCGTGAACGGTCAGCTGGTGGTCCGGGGCGCCGGGCTTGCCCCACAGCAGTTGAGTGTCCTGGGGCAACCGAACAGTGACGGTCAGCGGGGACACCGGTCCGTCATCGACCTTGGTCAGCTTCACCCCGGGATAACGGACGGCTCCCGCCGGCTCCAGGAGATCCTCCGGCGGCCCACCGGGGCTGGCTGAGAACGGCGGGCCGACCACAGGCGTGCCGATGAGTACCGGCGTGGAATCCGATGCCTTGCCGCCGACAGTGAAGGTCAGGGCGGTATAGCCGGCGGCGGCCTCAGGGGCGGCGCTCACGCAGACGTACAGCACCTTCATCAGGCCCTCGGGGACGTCCAGGTTGACGCCCTTGAAGGTCAGGGTCAGCCCGTCCGGCGAGAGGGTTCCCGGATACACTCCGCCGTCCAGCACCGAGAGCTGGTAGTCCGGCTGGCCGGCGCTTCCCCATTGCAGCCCCTTGCCCGCAGGCAGTTCGACGGTCACCTCCTGTTCGCCGAGCGGCGCCGCGCCGGTCTTCTCGACGACCACGCCGGGGTAGCCGACGGCCGCTCCGCCGGGTACCAGGCCCACATCTGGCGGCCCGCCCGGCTCCACCTCGTACTGGGTCGCACTGGCGATGGTGAGGAGGAACTCGGTTTGGGCGTTGCCCGATGCGGCGACCACTCGCACGGGGCCTGCTGCCTGTCCAGCCGTGAGCACCGGCGCGGTGGCATACCCGTTCACGTCAGCGACCACCTTCGCCTGGGTGGCGCCATTGAACGATGCTCCGCCGGACACCACAGTGAACGTCACCGCAGCCCGGGGCATCGGCTGCTCCTCCACGAAGGCCCGCGCCCTCAGGAGATTGGGGAAGTCCTGATCGGGGTCGGTCTGCTGCTGGTCACCTTCCGCCTTCTCCAACCGGTTCACCGGTGTGACCGTCCATTGCAGCACTACCTGCCCGGGCCTGCCGCTGTCTCCGACGCCCGCCTGGTAAAGGGGATCGTTCTTTCCCGCCGCTCGGCTGCCCGAACCTGCAACCGTCTGCCCGTCCACACCGGGGCCGCCGACGAAACCAGAACCTCCCCCGCCGCCGCTGCAATTGCTCCAGCTGGCCCAGTGCCCCGAACCCCCACCGGCATAGCCGCCACCGCCGCCAGCCGAATTCGTGCCGCCCCCGCCGCCGCCCATCCCCGCGATGGGCAGCCTGCCACCAGCCCACCCGCCACCCGCGTAGCCGGTACGCCCTCCCGCAGCTCTAGTGGCGCCTCCGCCCGCGCCGCCTGACGAGCCGGACGCCCCTTGGCCGGGGCGATGGCCCTGTCCCTGCGTCCCGCTCAGCCCTCCACCCGGCCCGCCCCTGTTCTGACCCTGCCCGCCACCTCCCCCGCCACCGGCAATCAGCAACGTCTGACTCTGTCGCATGCTGTAGAGGCCGCTCATGCCCCCGCCCCGGGGGCTATGAATGGTGGTGCCTCCTCCTCCGCCACCGAAGCCGAAGGTGTTCCCCACCACCACGGCCAGCTTCTCGCCGGGCTGCACGTTCACGGTCGCCGTGGTGTACCCACCGCCACCAGCTGATGCGGCCCCGCGAGCAGTACTGGCCCCTCCAGAACCCCAGCAGCTCACCTTGATCTGAATCACACCATCGGGCACCACCCAATGCTGCACGCTCCCCGTAGCGGTAAAACGCGCGGTGTTGGCGGTGGGTGTGACGGGGCTGGTATTGGTCATGTCTTAACCTCGGGTAGGCCGTTCGGACAAGACGACATGGAATATCCCTCCTGTATAGGAACTGGAATAGGGACAGGTACGGTCATTGGAGAGCTCCGGACGCTGCGGAACTCTGATCAGTCGCCGTCCGCTTCACTGATTCGGTGGCCACTGCGAACAGAGCGCCAGAGCTCTGCTGAGCCGGTTGCTCCTCTGCTCGGGCCATGGCCGTACAGCCCGCCCTCATCGACGTGAATGCGTCGTTGTAGCTCCACGTCGGCTCCCACCGCGTAGGTGCGGGCGTACCGGTGTAGTTGAATTCGGTATAGAACGTGACCTGATTGCCGTACACCTTGTCGCCCTTCTAAGCCACCTTGGTAATCACTTCGGTCAATAGGTGTACCTACTATTCGGACGTCAGTACACGGAGGGGGGTGAAAATCAGCCCGTTCGGAGGTGTCGTCGCAGACTGCTATCGGGCGGCGCGCGGCACGCCGTGGCGTTCAAGCCCGGCATCGGTGCGGGCGACGGTTTCGGAGGGCTGGCATGAAACGCCCTCGATCGGGCGATGCGCGACGTTTGTCTGCATACGAGCACTATTTATTAGCGCATGCTCTCTACGCGTAGGTGGCTTCGCGCGGCCACTGCCCTGCTCGGCCTTGGGGCAGTCCTGGGGCCTGCCGCGGCTCCGGCCGGCGCCGCCATCGTTCCGGTCGACCGCCACCGTGGAATCCCTGAGCCTCCACCGGTCGAAGAGGTCCTCGCCCAGCTGGGCAAGCTGGCCGTCGAGGCGCCGCACTCGATGAGCGGCTACAGCCGGGCGAAATTCCCACACTGGATCAAGCAGTACGGCCAGTGCGACACCCGCGAAGTCGTGCTGTCGCGCGACGGGCAGTCCGTCTCCCAGGACTCGCTGTGCCGGGCCGTCGCCGGAACCTGGCACAGCCCCTACGACGGCAAGATCCTCGGTTCCGCCTCGAAGGTGGACATTGATCACATGGTCCCGCTCGCCAATGCCTGGAGATCAGGTGCCGACACGTGGACCACGGACAAGCGCAAACGCTTCGCCAACGACCTGAACAACCCACAGCTGATCGCGGTATCCGCTTCGTCGAACCGTTCCAAAGGCGACCAGAGCCCTGACCAGTGGTCCCCACCGAACACCGACTTCTGGTGCACGTACTCGCGGGCCTGGACGAACGTCAAATACGTGTACGGCGCGAGCGTCACCCAACCGGAGAAAGACAAGCTCACCACGATGCTGAACACGTGCGACTGATGGACAAGACGCCCCACCCCGCCCCGCTCCGCGACACCGTGATCGCAGGATCGGGCGGCGCTATGACGGTCGAAGTGGGCGTTATCACCGGCGAATTGACCATTGCCACCACGGACCTACGCGATGGCACCGCCCGCGTCACCGTCCAGTACTCCGGCGCCAACGAGTGGTACGAACTTGAAGGAAGCCCCGCCCGCATCCCCACCACCGGGATCCACAACCTCCATGACGCCGTGCTGGCAGCAATCCGCGCCGGCGGCGCGGCACAGACTCCCTGACTAACTGATCGTTTCAGAATGTCTTTCCTAGTCGTCGGAGGCAGACGATGCCGCAGGCGAGTCCCAAGGGGTCCAGGTGGAGGTCGGCGTGTCGCTCGTAGCGGGTGCGGAGTCGTGGAACTGGTGGAGCCAGGCGAAGGCGCGCTCGACACCCCAGCGCACTTTGCCTAGTCCGGACCCGTGTGCGGTGCCGCAGCGGGCGATCAGCGGCCTGATGCCTCGCTTCCACAGCAGGCGGCGGTACTTGTCGAAGCCGTAGCCCCGGTCGGCGTACAGGCGTCGGGGCCTGTGACGGGGCCGTCCTGGCAGGCCCGGGATCGGTGGGACCGCGTCCAGCAGCGGCAGGAACTGGGTGACGTCGTGGCGGTTCCCGCCGGTGAGGGGCACGGCGAGTGGGGTTCCAAAGCGGTCGACGATCAGATGATGCTTGGAGCCGGGGCGGGCGCGGTCGACGAGTGAGGGGCCGACGTGATCCCCCCTTTGAGGGCTCGGACATGGCAGCCGTCTATGGCGCAGTCGTCCAGGTCCAGAAGGTCAGAACGACGCAGTTCGGCGGCGTGCAGACGGGACCAGACACCGGCCGCGGTCCAGTCCCGCAGTCGGCGCCAGGCTGTGACACCAGAGCAGCCCACGGCTGCCGCGGCGACGTCGCGCCAGGCGACGCCGGTTCGCAGTACGTACATGATCCCAGCGAGAGCCGTCCGGCCTGGAACAGGCAGTCACCCGGGGTAGGGGCGGTGCCGTTCGGAAGCGGGCGGCAGCAATGTGGCCACCCGGTCCCACAGGTCGTCAGGAACAAGATCAGCATGCACCCGGACACACTGCCGACCGAGATCAGCGAGGGCAAGACCTGTGGTCGTCTCACCGACCGCAGCCGGAAAATCCCAGCCGTCCGAGTGGCAGCCGAACCTGGCCTCAGGTGTTGCGGAGCCGTGGGTTCAGTCGCCGATGGCGGCCTTGTAGCCTGCGGCGTCGAGAAGCTGGTCGAGTTCGGCCTTGTCCGACGGCTTGAGCTTGAAAATCCAGGACTCATAAGGCTCCCCATTGAGGAGCTCCGGGCTGTTGGACAGTTCGTCGTTCACGGCGACTACCTCGCCGCCGATCGGTGCATAGAAGTCCGACGCCGCCTTCACCGACTCGACAACACCAGCAGCATCGCCGGCCGCGAAGACCTTGCCAACCTCCGCCAGCTCGACGAACACCACATCGCCGAGCGCCTGCTGGGCGTGGTCACTGATCCCGACCGTCACCGTGCCGTCTGCTTCCAGGCGCGCCCACTCGTGTGACTCGGCAAAGCGCAGATCAGAAGGGACGTTCGACATGCTCGCTCCACTGAAGTCGGCGTTGGTCAGAGGGGACCAGCATGCCGGAGATCGCGGAGAAACGGCCGGACTTCCGCAATTCAGCCCACAAGCGGTCGACAACACTTAACACGCCGTTGGCCACCACGCAGCGGTACCAGCAGCAAAGTCATCAGCCTCCTCAGACGACTCCGAACGACATTCTGAAACGATCAGTAAGGAGCCATTTCATCGGGTGATGCGCCGGTAGCAGCTGATGGCGGTGGAGGCGAGGAAGTGCTCGGGGTTTCGTTCGTAGTGGCAGTGCAGCCGTCGGGTTCCGGACAGCCAGCCGATGGTGCGCTCGACCACCTACCGGTGCCTGCCCAGCCGTTGAAAGGGGGCGTTGCTTGCGTGCCAGGCGGTGCCGGATGCCGCGTGAGGCCAGCCAGACGTCGATGCCCGAAAGCCGTGAGGGCTTCCCCTGCGTTCGAGCGAGGGAAGCCCTCCGGTTCCGGTTACACGTTGCCTACAGGTGAGCCCGTTGTTCCGGCGCGCAGCGCCTTGGTGGTCTTGGCGTCCTCAATCCGCTGGACCGCCTCGCCCGTACCGAGGATGGCGGCGGATAGGGCGAGGATCAGTTCGGTCGGCAGGTCGGGCACGTAGTAGGCGACCAGGGCGAGGGCGGCTGTGGCGATGGCGTACAGCCGGGTGCTGTGGGTGTGGATGAAGGTGAGCAAAGGGTTCAGTTTCCGTAGGCGAGTCGGTGGAGCAGGTCCCAGCCGCGGCGGCCGATGGCCGGGTCGTCGGGGTGGCCGGTGGTGGACAGGTTGTGCTTGCGGTTGAAGCCGGCGACGGCTTTCTGGGTCTGCGGCCCGTAGTTGTCCGAGATCGGCACCGAGGGGTCGAGCCAGCCGGTGTCCTTCAGTGCCTGCTGCAGGCCGCGTGCGGACGGCGAGCTGTGGTTCGGCGCCAGGCCGGCCGGGAACGGCGGCGGGCTGTACGAGCCACCGCCGCCGGAGGGCGCGCCGGTGCCGGGGAGCTTCAGCTGTTGGCCGGGCCTGATCACGTACGGGGCCGAGATACCGTTCGCCTGCGCGATGGCCTTCCAGTTGATCTTCAGCTTGGCGCCGATGCCCGACAGGGTCTCGCCCGGCTGCACCGTGTACGTCGAAGCCGTCGCCCCGCCGGTACTGGAGCCGCCACCGGTCGGCCGCCCCTTGAGACGCGCCGCGATCCGCGAGCGCAGGTCGCCCATGCCGAAGCCCTTCGGGTCGACCTTGCCGGGCTGCCACTCCCGGTGGCCGATCACCGACCCGGCACCCCAGCCGTGCACCCGGCACACCGCGGTCGCCGCCCGCTCGATCGCCTCCAACTGCACGTCCGGCCACGGATCCGAGCCGTCACCCAAGTTTTCGCACTCGAAGCCGTAAAAATGCGTGTTGCCGTCGGTATCGGCCTGGTCGGCCGCGGGCAGCGTCCGTTCAGCGATCACGGCACGCAGCACGTCACCGTCCCCGCGGCCCGCATGGTTCGCGCGGCCGTTACCGATCAGGTAGACCGTGCCGTCCTTCGCGATCACCCCGTGACACAGCGGCCCCGGAAGTCCCGCGTAACCGTTCTCGCAAATGCTGACCGTGTTGCTGGTACCGGACGTAACGGTGTGGTGGATCACCACCCCGTTCACCGGACCCCACGGCCCCTTCCCGTTGCGGTTGTGCGTCCGCCAACCCGGACGCTCCACCACCTTCACACCCTCTGCCCGCAGGGCAGTCACCAAACGGTCAGGGCTCATCGGTGTCGCCAACTCGGCGCTCACTATCTCCCCGCGCCCGAAAACTCACCCCTCGACCGGCTACGACGCCGACCCGTGCGACGCCAGCCAGAGCTGCAACGTCATCACCAAAAGCGGAGAGACAAACGAACTGATCACCAGGCGACGGGTCGCAGCCGCCTGCGCCTGATCTTCGCGACGCTGCTGCGCACCGCGCTCGACCACCTGCTCGTGTTCGCTCCGCAGGGCTGTCAGGCCGGCTTCGACCTGGCCGATGCGCTGCTCGACCACCCGCTGATCCGCCCGGTACACGTCCTCGGTGACCACGTGATCGAGGCGGGCGGCGAGCTGGGCGAGGTCACCGCGCAGGTCCTCACGCAACTGCGAGACGGCACGGTGCAGCTCCCACAGCGTGGGCTCGGCACCCGGCGGCACAGACACCGCAATCACTCCCGGCAACCCCACGCCTGATCACGATCGTACGGTGCCCAACGCGGGTACGGGCGCGACGAGAACCATCCCGAAGTGACGCTACTGAGGTTGTCCGGGTGTTGTCGTAAGGGCTGACTTCTGGTGATCGTCGCAGTAGGCCGAAGTCATGAGGTATCCGCAAGGCGGTGGCCTGACGGCTGAGCGGCGGGCGTTTCGCGAGCGCATCCGGATGGATGCGGCCGCGATGTTCGCCGCCGGGCAGGCCAGTGATGTGATCGCGAAGCGGCTGCGGGTCAGCGTCCGCTCGGTACAGCGGTGGCGCCGGATCTGGCAGGACACGGGGCGGCAGGGCTTGCGCTCGCAAGGGCCGGCAGCCCGGCCAGCACTGAGCGAAGCCTTGTTCTCGGTGCTGGAGCAGGAACTGGCCAAGGGGCCGGTGGCGCATGGCTGGCCGGACCAGACCTGGACCCTGGCACGGATCCGCACGCTCATCGGACGCCGGTTCCACAAGAGCTTCACCCTCTCGGGTATCGCGAAGATGCTGCGGCGGCACGGCTGGTCCCATCAGGTGCCGGCCCGGCGGGCGCTGGAGCGCGATGAGGAGGCGGTGGCCGGCTGGGTGAAGGACACGTGGCCCACGGTGGAAGCGGTGCGGCGGCGCTCGGGGCCTGGCTGTGCTTCGAGGATGAGGCCGGCTTCTCGGTGACGCCGCCCATCCGCCGCACCTGGGCCCAGCGCGGCCACACGCCGCTCATCCGGGTCCGGGGACGTTCCCAGCGCCGCTTTTCGATCGCCGCTTTGGCCTGCTACCGCCCCGGCCGACGCTCCCGCCTGATCTATAGGCCCAAGCGGCACGGCAACGTCAAGGAGGCCAGGCGCCGCAGCTTCACCTGGAGCGATTACCGTGACCTGCTCATCGCAGCCCACCAGCAGCTGGGCGGCCCGATCGCCGTCGTCTGGGACAACCTGAACGTGCACAAGGACGCCCGACTGCGGGCTTTCATCGACAGCCGAGACTGGATCACCGTTCACTACCTGCCGCCCTACGCTCCCGACCTCAACCCCGTCGAAGGCATCTGGTCCCTTCTGCGTCGCAGATGCCAGGCCAATGCCGCCTTCACCGATCCCGACGACCTCATGCAGGCCCTCCGCCGCGGCCTGCGCCAGCTCCAGCACCGCAGCGACGTCATCGACAGCTGCCTCGCCGCAACAGGACTGCCTTTAACGACAACACCCGGACAACCTCAGTAACAAATTGCTTAAGGCCCTCGCCCGCGGTACATGTGTGGCATCCTCAGATGGCCCAGGCCACCCACGAAATTTCGGGGGTGCCTGGCGCGGAGCAGTAACAGGAATGGCCCATTAGCCGAGCCAGCGTCCGTGGCACGACCCACGGTTCGCGCCAGTTGATGAGGCTCGGGAGGGCGCCGGAGCACCCTCCCGAGGCGGAACGCTGACCGGCTCGCTGAGCTGCTGGCGCCCCCGATGGCCTATACATCGGGGACGCCAGCTACAGCACGGCGTCGACGAGCTTGGCCGTCATGGCGGAGATGATTGCCCCGATGACGAGTAGTGCCAGTTCACGTCGGCCCAGCCTGTTGACCAGGGCTAGTGCACGTCGGCCCAGCCGGCTGGCCAGGGCCAGTGCACGTCGCACCAGCCGGTTGATCAGGTTCCCTAAGCGGTGACGCATGCCCACCTCCGATATTCGTCCCGGACCCGGTGTCCGGGTACGCGAGTGAACGGAGGCAGCGCGTGCTGTCACACGGTGGCGAGCCTACGGCGAACAACCCCTAGCCGAGCAGGGAATCAGGAAATCACTCCTCAGTTGGCGCGGCAGGTCACGCTGTCGAAGCCGATCCAGGTGGCCCGGTTGCCGATGACCGGGTAGAGCCTCATGGCGCCGTCCGGATTGACGTCCATGCGGATGATGGTGCCGTTGGCAGTGGAGGCGACGATGAGGCGCTTGGTCGTCTTAGGCCGGTAGCCGTCTGGGAGCGTGCCGATCTGCTGCCCGCTGCGCACGGTGGAGTCGGCCAGGTTGACGTAGCCGGTCATCTCGATGGTCCCGGTGGCCGTCACCCGCACCTCGGGCGCTTCGGAACCCGGCGTGATGCCGGGTGCGAGGTCGATGAGGCGCCAGTCGGTGGCCGGCCGGGTGACCCAGCCCTCCACGGCTATCCCGTTCGGATCCATCGTGACGGTAGTGTCTCCGCTGGTTGACGCCGTGCGGACGGTGAGCTGGGCGCCGCTGGACTCGATGAAGGTGCGCGCAGGCAGGCCGTTGTCGTTGCCGGGGGCCTCTGGGCCATCTTGGACTTCAATTCGGAGTAGCGCCCTATCGGTAGGGCCGATGCTACCCGCGCCATAGACGGTGGCCTTGCCCTGTTTACGGTCCAGGCTCGTCGAGGTGGTCAGCGTGAAAGCACCGTCGCGCTCGTTGAGTTGCGGGGAGCGCAACTGCAAGGCGGAGGTGTCGGGGAGGTTCCACCAGTCGGTTTGCACTGCCGGGGCAGTGAGTTCCACGGTCGGGAAGGCCGTGCCGTCCGCTTTGGTGCTGGCCCGCAGAGTGCCGGGGGCCTTTTCGAGGTCGGAAGCGGAGTGCAGCAGCACGGAGGGGATCTGTTCCAGCGGTGCGGGCGGGGTGGGGGTGACGACGATGCGGTTGCCGCTGGCGCCGGTACGGACGGTGCTGCCGGTGACCAGGGCTCCGTCGATCTTTCCGCCGACGATGTGCTTGCTGGTGATGGCGTCGGCCGCGAGGGTTTCCGCAGTGACCGCGCCCGCCTGGATGTCGGCAGCCGCGGCCTTCCGCGGCGTGCCCTCGATAGCCACCGAGGCGGGACCGGCGACCCCTGCCAAGGTGCGTGCCCGCAGCTTGACCCACCAGGCGGTGTAGGGCAGGGGCACGGTGACGCTGCCACCCTGGGCGGTTTCGATGGTGTCGCGCAGCGTGCCCTGTGACGGCTCGAACCCGGCGTCCGGACCGACGTGCACTTCGACGCGGGCGAAGTCCAGGGGCGCAGCCGCCCCGTCGGCGAAGGCGCCGTCCCAGGTGACGCTCAGTGCGGCCAGCGCCGGGGCAACGGTCGGCGGCGCCGGGACCGGAGGCGGGGGGCCGTTGACGACGGTGACGCCGCTGGTGCCGTCGGGCTGCTGGCCGACCAGCGCACGCAACGAGCCGTGCTCGTCATAAACCTGGACGGCGCCGCCTTCGATCGAGGCGTTGGTCAGGCGCGGGGAGCGGATGACGGCGCGCAGCATCCGTTCTATCTGGGTGATGCGGGTGCCGAGATCGGCAGGCACAGCAAGTTCTCCTTGTACCGGGGTTCAGGCGGCGGTGGCGTAGTGGAAGGTGTCGGCGCGGCGCAGGTCGAGGGTCGCGGTCTCGCCGTCGCTGGTGTCGGGGTGCAGGGTCCAGCCGGTGATGCGGCACCAGCCCGACCAGTTGCCCCACTGGTCTCGGATGGTGACCTGCACGTCGTCCCCGACCTGCCAGGCCCCGAACGGTGCGGCGGGGTGGTTGCGGACGGTGATCTGTTCGACCTCGCCCATCTGCTGGCGCCAGGCGCGCTCGGTCTTCGCGCGCTGAGCAAGGACGTCGCTGCCGCGTACGTCGGGCAGTTCCAGGACGTGTTCGAGGCGCAGGCGGCCGTTGCGGACGGCGTCGATGGCGCGCTGCTGGGCGCGGCCTTCGCCGCTGCCGGTGGCGATGACGACCTGGGCGTACTCGTCGGCGCTGTAGGTGACGGGCGTGCGGTCGATGATGTTCAGGCCGCTGGCGAACATCAGGTCGCGTCGGCGGGCGCCGAGGCGGGGGTAGCCGAGCCGGATCCGGCGCACCGGCCGGCCATCGGTGCCCCACCACGTGGTGCACGCGTAGTCAGGGGAGTCCGGTGCTTTCACCAGGTCATCGATCTGGTCGCCGAGTACTGGGGTCTCCCACCAGCGCGAATGCCACGGCTCGGCGGGTGTGCCCACAGTTCCCTTCGACTCGGTCGGATCAACGGTGATGCCGAGGTCCCCGTCGGGAACGGACTGGGCGTAGGTGACGATGTCGCGGATGATGCGGCACGGGTCACCGTGTACGTAGGGGCCTCGGCCGCCGAGCTCCCCGTCGAGGTCGAGGCGGCGCTGGAGGTACGAGGTCCATCCGGCGGCTTCGATCTTCAGCTCGTTGCCCTCGGGAACGGCTTGCCACACGAGCCCGCCCCAGCGCAAAAACCCGTCGCTCTCGGCGTAGATCACGACGGTGCCCGGGTCGGCGAGCTCGGGAACCAGCGTGGCCAGGTGCGGTTTCAGGGCGCCCCGCAGGTGACCGGGCCCGTTGAGTTCTTCACCGAACTCGACGTCGGTCAACGGGAGGTGCTGAGTGAGCCACTGGCCGGTCAGGGCGTGCTGGGTCAGGTAGCGGTAACTCACACCGGACCCTCGGTGAACTCCACGTCACAGACGATGGACGTGCCCTCGTCGACCGAGAGGTCACCCTTCACACTCTTGGCCATCCGTGCTTCGAGATAGAGCTGTTGGGTGGTGCCGCGGTATTCGGCCGGAACGGTCAGGGTGTCGGCAATGACAGCGGTCGTGCGGCGCACGCCCGTGCCCTGGTCGTCGTCGACAACGGTGCCCTCACCGGGCTGATCACCGAGGACCAGGCGTACGACGCCGTAGACGTTGTCGAAGTCCAGGCGCAGCCCGGCGAGCGTCAGCACGATGATTGCCTTGGTCGCCCACAGCGGGATGTCGATCTTCCACTGGGCTTCGGGCGGCCAGGTGTGCCACTCGTCGTCGTCCTGCCACGCCTTGGTCATGGTGTGCGGGTAGGCGGTGC
This sequence comes from Streptomyces albofaciens JCM 4342, assembly GCF_008634025.1. NCBI lineage: Bacteria > Bacillati > Actinomycetota > Actinomycetes > Kitasatosporales > Streptomycetaceae > Streptomyces > Streptomyces albofaciens. The sequence goes on from NZ_PDCM01000002.1 coordinate 4,353,486, forward strand.
GCAGCGACCGTTCGCGCCGAGGGTTGGCGACGTTGCGCAGGTCCCGGATCATGCCAGCGGTGATGGTGCCGGTGGAGGCGGGTATGTCGAGGCGGGCGAGCGCGATGCCGGTCACCCCGGGCGGCGGGGCCGTGGCGGTGGGGGAGACGTTGGGGATCACGTCGAAGGTGTTGATGGCGTCCTTCGCCGGGTCGAGTCCGCCCTCGTACTCGGGGTCGGTGATGCGCAGCACGATCAGGTCCGAGCGCGGCGTGGCACCAGTCGGCGCGACGGGAAGCGTGGCGGTGCCGATGTTGTAGGCGGTGTAGGAGCCCTGCCAGGCGTTGGCCTGCCCGCGGATGACAGCCGATCCGTCGGCGATCTGCACGCCGGCGCCGGGCACCGGCAGCGGGGTGACCTTCAGATCGGCGGCTTCGGTGATGCCTTCCCCGCCCCGGGACAGGTCGCGGATCATCATGCGGAAGGTCTGGGCGGAGTGCGTGGCGCCGTCGACGAGCAGCGGGGCCTGGGCGAGCGTCATCGGTCGTACGTGTCCTTGTTCAGAGGGCTATGAAGGAGTCGCGCCAGGCGACGATCAGGCGGGCGGTGGCGGTCGGATCGGATGCGGTCCAGCGAATTTCGGAGCGGCCGGGCGGCAGACTGAAGGTGTCCAGCCGGTCAGGGACAGCGACGGTGCCGCCGTCGTCACGGGCGGCCATGGCCTGTCCGGGGCGGGTGTCCACCCGCACCCACTGGCTGGCGCCGAGCACAACCGGCAGCCGCAGCGTCCGGCCGGTCTCGACATGGGTGATGGCGGGGTTGGCGCACGGCCCATATACGGTCAGCGCCGGGTGTGATTCCAGGTCGCCGTTGTTGGTGACCCAGCCGGGCCGGTGCTGCCCGGACACGGCACCGCTGGTGACCTTGATGGGGGCTTGCACAGGGGCGGTGAAGCCGCCACCGGACAGCCAGCCGAGCCGCAGCGCGGTCTGCTGTTCGGTGTCGGCGTAGTAGCGCGGGTCGGTAGCCACGAACTCCACGTCGAGCGGAACCCAGCCGTGGGCCGCGTCCGCCCAGGCCGGGTCGAGCTTGGTCAGCCGTCCGAACAAGACGCGGACCGGGGAGCCGGGCCACTTGATGCGCAGCGGCATCACTGCCCCGCCCACTGTGCGCAGCCGCGGATCGTCGGCCGCCCGTTGGAGGTCGGCGATGATCTGCCGTGCGGCGGCCGGATCACCGGGTGTCTTGACCGCGCAGTCGATGCGGACCGTGCGCGGTTCGTAGAAGTCCGGGGACGGCCAGGCGCCGTCGGCGCCGGGCCGGGGAACCGGTTCGCCGCGCACTGCGGGACGGCCGAGCCCTTCGATCTCCGCGACGGGCACGCACGTGCCGTGGCCGATCACGACGCCGCCGAACTCCAACTGCCAATCCTTAAGCTCCGGGGTGCTCATCGCAGGGCACCTCCGCGCTTGGCCCGGCGCACCTGGTACGCGACCACGGTGGCGATGTCGTTCGCCGACGCCGGGCTCTGGCGCACGTGGATGGTCTGGCTGCCGATCGCCGGGGCCTGGTGCACGATCACCACCCGGGCGCGGCCGGCGGCGGCATCGACCAGGCGACGCGGCGCCAGGTCGTAGCCGAACCGGTCAGCGGTGCGTGCCAGGACGGCGGTAGCCCGGCCGCGTTTGGCTGCCGCATGCGGGATGTAGGACTCGCCGCCGGTGGACCGTTCCGCGAACTTGATCAGGCCGTTCGGCGACGGCGAGGAGTAGATGCCCGGCGCCCACATGCCGCCGTCCGCATAGGCCCGTCCGGCGTTCGCCTTCACCAGGTCGGACAGGAAGCGGTCCGCCTTGCCGGTGCCGCGGATCTGGTTCGTGGAGAGGTTGGCGACCTCGATGAGCCGGTCCTCCTCCAGCCCAGCCAGCTCGGCGACCGCGTGAAGGCCGCGGCCCTTCGCCAGGGAGCTGATGATCTTCACCAGGTCGGTGAGCTGGTCACCGTCGAGCACCCTGGAGGCGTCCTTGGCGGCCTGGTTGGCCTGCCGGGCCTTGGTGTTGTCCTTGACGGCCTGCGCGGCGAGGGCTTCGGCGTTGGCGTCGCCCTGCAGCGCCAGGCGCGTTGCCAGGTCGCCGTAGCCGCTGCCCGCCAGGCGGGCCAGGTTGTTCTGGAAGGCGGTGGCGTCCTTGACCGCGCCTGCGAGCTGGCCGGTGTAGTCGGCCAGCGACGACCGTGCCGCCCCAGCCAGTGACCGCAACTGGGCGGCCATGTCGTTGATGTACCGGTCGGAACCGCGGGCCATCTTCCGTGTCAGGGCGATGCCGTCTTCGCCCATGTCCTCCAGCGCCTTGGCCACCTCCGACCCGGCGCGCCGCGCCACCGTCGCCAGGTCACTGCGCCACGCCTGCGCGGTGCGTACGGAGGAGTGCAGGTTGCGCTCGAACAGGCCGAGATCGAAGTGCTCGTCGCCGTGCTTGTCCTTGCGCTGCGACTTCGAGACCACATCGGAGACGGTCAGGCCGGTGCTGCCCACCGGCTGATACGACCAGTCCGACAGCCCGCCGGCCGCGTTGTAGGTGACGGTGCCGCCGAAGCGGTTCGCCACCTGCTCCAAGATCGCCTTCGACCGGGCCCGCTTGGCGGACGCAAAAGGGATGTACGCCTCGCCCTGCGTCTCGTCCTCCGCCCATACGCGCCATTCGCCGCCCTTGGCGATCTGCGCGACGTGGTTCTCACGCGTGCCGCCGTCGGCGTAGGTGACGATGCCGCCATTGGCCTGCACCATCAGCGGCACACCGTTGACCTGCGGGCCGATGTAGCGGGTCTGGACGTAGTTGGTGATGGTGCGCCCGGTGAGCGCGTTGATCGCCTGCTGGATCGCGGACACGCTGGAGGTGGCCGGGCCGGTGGGCACCGTGACCGTGACGGTCTTGCTGTCGGGCACGTCGGTGACCTTGAAACCGAGGGCTTCGAGCTGCGCACGTGCCTCTCCGGTCGGGGCCGCGACCGTGACCGTCTTGCCGCCCGGCACCCCCTCGACGGCCTGCCGGACCGCGTCCAGGCTCGTGATCGTCGCCTGCGTCGAGGAGGAGACGGCAACGTGCTTCGCGCCGGGCGTCGCGGCCAGCTTGCTGATCAGCGCGTCCAGGCTGCCGCGCGCGGCATCGGTCGGCGCGGTCACCTGGACCGTGCGGTCCTTGAGGTCCTTGATCTGGAAGCCGAGGCTGGTCAGCTTCTCCCGGGCCTCGTTGTCCAGGCTGGAGACGGTGATCGTCTTCCGGTCCGGGGTGGCCTTCAGCGTCTGCTGCACGGCCAGGAGCTGCGCCATCACCGGCTCCATGCCGGCGGTCTGCAGCAGGATGGACACGTTCGCGGGCACCAGCCCCGCCGCGTCCGCGAGCTTCGCGGCCTGCTCGGCGCTCAGCCCGTAGCCTTCGGCGGTGGCGATCGCCGAAGCGCGGGCCTTGGCCATCTCCGCCTGCGCGGCCTTCAGCGACTCCGGCACGCTCTTGCCCTGCGACTGCGCGAACTCGTACGCGGCCTGCGCCGCGTCGGCGGAGTTGGTGGACAGGCCCTGGAGGGTGTCGTAGAGCTTCTGGCCGTTGCGGGTGACCGTGGACAGCGAACCGTCCACATTCAGCAGCGCATCGCGATACCCGTCCGCCTCATCCACGCCGCCCTTGAGCGAATCCTTCGCATCCGAGACGGCCTTGTTCAGCCGGGCCTGGGCGGCCGAGAGGTTCACCGACCCGCCGGCCAGAACGTTGAGGGCGTCGTGCAGGGCGCGGGCCCGGCTGTCGGCGTCCGAGGTGGTGTCGGACAGACGCCGCATCGCATCGGAGAACTTCCCGAACGGGCCCAGCGCCGCGCTCGCCCCCGAACCGCTGCGCCCGGTCGCATCGGCCAGGTCCCGGGCGTCCTTGGCGGCCTGGTTCATCTCGCCCTTGACCGAGCCGAGCGCCTTGGCCGCGTCGTAGGCGGCCTGCCCCTTCTCCGAGTACGTGCGAAACGCGCCGGCCGCCGTGTACTGCATGTCGCTGTTGGCGCTCGCGGTCAGCCGCAGGCTGCGCTCCAGCGCCTCCAGCCCGCCGTTCTGCCCGAGGTAGGCGTCCGTGAGCTGCCGTACGCTCACCCCGGCGCCGCGCATCACATCGACCAGGCGGCTCTTGCCGTCGAACACCTTGGTGTCCATGACCGACTGCGCGGCCGTCGCCCGCACGGAATCGGTGATCGCCCCGTTCGACTCCCGCAGCGCCTGCGTCAGAGTACTGATGCGCGACTGGTGCTCGGCCGCCTCCTGCGCCGCCTGCTGCTGCCGGTCGGCCAGCATCGACAGCCCCACACCGGCCCCGGCGATCGCCACACCGAACGGCCCGCCCAGCGCCCCCATCAGGCCACGCGCCGCACCGCCGAGCCCAGCCCCAAGCGAGCGGGCCAGACCAGAGGCCGGGCCGTTGGCGGAACGGAACGCCGACGCCATCCGGCCCACGACCGGCACCCGGTTCTCCAGCACGGCGAACGCCGCACCCATGCGGCCGATCTCCCGGCCGTTCGCGGCGGCGAGCTGCTGCTGCTCACGCATCTGCGCCCCGGCCGACCGGAAGGCCCCGACCACCGGACCGGTCACGGTCCGGGCCAGGTTCTGCATCATCGGCGTGACCCGACGCGCCAGCAGCATCGCGGCGATCGCAGTCTGCACCGGGCCCGGCAGCGCCGCGAAGCCGTGCACCAGCGCGGCAATGACGCGTCCGATGGGCACCAGTACGCCGGACAGCACCCCGAAGCCGCGGCTGGCCAGGTTCGCGGCCGTGACGACCATGTCCAGCGCCGAGGCGCCGCCGCCCGCTTCGCTTGCCACGTCGCTGATGGCCTCGGCGACCGGGGAGGCGGCCTCGCCGATGTTGTGCAGCACTCGCAGGCCCGCACGGCCGACGTTGACCAGGATGTTCAGGCCGGCGGCGACAGTGTCGAGGGCCAGGTCCTTGATCGGCTTGCCGAGCCCGGAGAAAGACTCCGTCAGCTCATCGACCTCATCCGAGGCTGCCTTGGCCAGCCCGGGCCGGGCCAGGGTGTACAGGTCGTGCAGGTAGCCCAGGCCAGAGGCGATGTGCGGGGTGGCGGCGCCGAGCCCGGCCGTCAGCAGCCGGGTGACCTTCTCCAGCCCCGGAGCCGCCGCCGTGTAGAGGACCTGCCCGGTGTTGGACCACTGCGTCTTGAGCTGGCTGACCGCACCCGACAGGCCCTTGGTCTGGGAGGCGGCGATCTCCCCGGCCGCGCCCGTGCGGGCGATGGCCGTGTGCATCTGGTCGAAGGACGCAGCGCCCTGGTGGGCCAGAGCTGCTGCACCGGCCAGCGCGGGCTTGCCCACCACCGCGGAGGCCGCGGCGAGGAAGTCCTTCTGGGACATACGGTGCTGGGCCTTCTCCAAGCCCTCGATCACCGTGCGCAGGCCCTTGAAGTTGCCCTGCGAGTCCCACGCTTCGATGTTCAGCTCGGCCAGGCCCCGCTTCGCGGCCGCGGTGGGCTTGGCGAGGTTGGTCAGCATTCCGCGCAGGGACGTTCCTGCCTTGGAGCCGAGGATGCCCGAGCGGGCCAGCATCGCCACCGCCGCCGAGCAGTCCTCGATCGAGATGCCCAGCTGCGCGGCGACGGGGCCGGTGTAGGACATCGCGTAGTAGATGTCCTGCAACCCGCCCGAGGCGGCGTTCGCCGACGCGGCCAGAACGTCCGCGGCCCGCCCGGCGTTGTTCGATGACAGACCGAACTGGTCCATCACGTCACCCAGGTACCGGGCGGCGTCGGCCGCGGACAGGTTGTCGGCGGCGGCGAGCTGCATCGCGGCGCGGGCGTTGGCCAGCGACGAGGTGGAGGTCTGACCGGCCTTGGCCAGCTCCAGCATCGCCTCCGCCGCCTTGGCCGCCGACGTCCCCGGCAGCGTCAGGTCCGCCCCGAGCTCGCGGGCCTTGGCCGCGGCCTGGACCATCTCGGTCCCGGAGGCGCCGGTGACCGCGCCCCACTTGTTGATGGACCGCTGGTACTCGTTGCCCTCCTTGGCGATCTCCGCCAGCCCGGCGACGATGCCGCCGCCGACCACGAGACCGCGCAGGTGGTGCAGCTCCTGCCGGGCCGAGAGCACGCCGTGCCGCAGGCGGCTCATCGACGCGTGCCCGTCCGCGCCGACCCGCCGCAGCCCGGCCCCGGCCTCGTGGGAGGAGCGGCCCACCGACCGCAGGCCGGCGGCAGCGGCCCGGCTGCCGCCGTCGATGCGGCCCAGACCGCTGCGCAGGGCGTCGGTATCGCGCCGCAGGTCCCGCATCGCGCGGGACGCCTGGCGCACCTGCGAGAGCAGATGCGCCGCATCAGCGCGCATCTGCACGCTGAGCGTGTAGTTCGACACCGGGCGGCGCCCTAACTCCCCGCGCCCTGCCCTTCACCCTTGGCGGCGCCCCAACGCCCCCAAGGGGTAACTACTGCTGGTGGTGGTGCTGTTCGCGCGGCACCAGGCCGATGCGCACCCCGTAGCCGTCGGGGCCGTCCGGCACCTGGTCCTGCTCCGTGGCGATCAGCTCACAGCCCACGCACCGCACCGTGGTGCTCACGTACGCATACCGGTCACCGCCCTGCTCCTCGTCCCACTCCGCGGCCCGCGTGCCGCACTGCTCACACACGCTGCGCCGGTACGCCTCAAACGCCAGCGCCTTGGCCCGGTCCGTCTGGGACCAGCGGCCGTCTCCGGCGCCGAGGAAGAAGGAATGAGGGATGCGGTAGCGGTCGCACAGCTCCAGCTCCGCCCGAAACTGCGTGTCCGCAATCAGTCTTTTCCCAGCTCCTCCGTACTGGCCCGGCTGATCTGCTGGGCCTGCCACGCCGCCGCAAACAGCGCGTTCGCCTCACCCGCCGGCCACGAGTCCAGCAGATCCTGGGCATCCTCCTCGGACAGGCCCTCGACCGCCGCACCGGACTCATCCCGCTCGATGTGGGCGGCGGCGACCAGAGCGGCGGGGAACGTCTCGGGATTCCAGGCGTCACCGTCCTCCGCCTGCTCCTCCGTCGGCGGGAACCGCCGGATCAGCCCGTCCAGCACCGGACGCGGCAGCGCCCTGAACGTCAGCGACAGCGACGCCGCCTCGTACGCGGCCTTCGCCTCCTTCAGCTCCACCTCGGCGCGCTCAACCTCGGCCGGGTCCGCGCCCGTCTCGGCCTCGGCCATGCGCAGCCGCGCGGCCTCCAGCCTCGCCTGTTCGAAACGTTTCTTCGCGGCCATGTCGTCACACAGCCGCAGTGTGTACTCGGGAAGCTGCCGGGCGCGGAGCCGGGCGAGCTTGCGTGCCCAGTGCGCGTCACGGGCGACCGCCTCAGCGGGCGGGGCAGTGGGGGAGGGGGAGGTGCCGGGCATGGAGAACTCCAGGAGAAAACAGGCCCGGCCGGGCCGCAGGCTGGCGCCGAGGAGGTGGTGGGACGCCGCTGCGTGCGTACCCGGCCGGGAGCGGGGAGGGGCCGGGTTACTACTTGTCGAACTTCGGCGGCGGCGGGGCGTCGGCGGCCGGGACCTCGGCGTCCTGCGTCGGCTTCTCCGTGATCGAGAAGCTGACCGTGAACTTGGCGGCCTCGTTGTCGGTCGAGTAGTTCGGTGACCGGGAGCCGATCCGGACGGGGAAGACGTCCATGGACCGGTTGCCGGGCAGATCGCCCTTGCGCAGGAATACGACCCAGCCCGTGGCGTCCTTGGTGAGCAGCTGCTCGATCGCGTCGCTGACCTTGTCCTCGTAGAACCCCAGCGAGGAGTCGTCGGCCTTATCGCTGCCCGGGATGCTGCTCTCGAATGTGCTGCCCAGATCCGGGGTTTCGATGGGCTGGTTGGCGAGCGTCCCCCCGTCGATGGACGCGATCGCGTTCGTCAGATCGGTGCCGGCCGTCAGCTCCGGGCGGGTCGGCACGTTGCCCTCGTCGGCGATCTTCTCCAGCCACAGGACACGGGTGACGCCCCGGCGGCTGTACTTCTTGACCTGCAAGGCTTGCTGTCCGATTCCGGGACGGCAGCCATACAAGCGGTGGTGGGATGGCCCCGCCCCTCGACGTCGTGTCGGGGAACCGGCCCATCCCGAAGCCGGGTGGGCGTCCGCGCGGGGCCTCCGCGGTGAGGGCGCGACCAGCTCAGCGAAGCTGAACGCCGAGTCGCACGCTGATCACGATACTGCGCCCAGCCGAACTGCTGACCGTACGCGGGACGGCACTTCCAGACGAACGGTCGATGCCAGAGCACCTACTGTCGACTGGGCCCGTTTGGTGGCACAGCAGCCACCGCAAAGATGATCGACACGAGATATCCACAACCGCCCGCGCACGCAAGCGCGTTCACGTAGCCTGGCGCTCAGACAGCAACAGCTCGCGCCTCTTCGCTCCCCCAGTCCTGGCAGACCGTCAGATGGAGATGAGGAGGCAGAGCATGAGCGGTAAGCACCGACGTGATCAAAAGCCGTGGCTGTCGAGGCTGCGAAGGATCAGCCGCCGGTCGGCCAAGGTAATCAAGCCTGTGAGCCCATGGGTGGGACCACTGATCTTGCTTTACCGTGACTGGCGTAACGGCTGATCCCTCGCACCGGTTGGGCGGCGGGAGTGCAAATCCTTGGCTGGTCTACGCACTCTCGTCGTCCAATACTGCGCGCTAACGCAATGTCTCTTAGGACTCTACAGACCACCCAACGCACTCCGCAGTGCATTGCGGATTCGTACTGTACGTTTTTTCCATCGCAGCCGAAACACGGCCGGACGCTCACCCGCTGGCAGTCAGGCAGAACTGCTGTGGGTAGCTGACGACGGCCGCAGCCGGCCCCGCGTCGTCGGTTCCTGCATCGCTCCTGAGTTCGCGCGCCCACACGTCGACGCCCGGCGCGTCGATCGGCCACCGCCAGTCGCCGGTCGTGGTGCGTTCGAGGACCGCGCGCCGTACTCGGTCGGCCATCCACTCCGCTTGGTCGGTACGGGCGGCGACGGCTGTCACCTGGTACAGGAGGTCCGAGTCCTCGGACGTGTCGGCCAGGGGTGCGCCGCCGACGGGGCCGCCTTGCGGGTACAGCACCAGGTACGGCATCTCGGCCGGCTGGCCGTCGACGAGCGGTAGCTTCCCGAGACCGCACGGCCTGCCGGTCGCTTCGGTCAGTGTGTGGCGGAAGGCTTCGGATACGGCGGCGCGGTCGATCATTCGTCGTCTCCCAAGAAGCCTCTGCCGGTGGTTTCGACGGACAGGGCGCCGTACCGGCACAGTCCGACGGTGTCCCAGTCCGGCACGCCTGGCGTCGTGATCACGGACAGGGTGCGTTCGCCGTCCTCGTCCAGGACCTCGGCGATCACGACGGCGCGGGCGAGCATCCCCAGCTCCCATTCGCCGAAGACCTCCGCCAAGGCCGCTTCGACCTCTTCGGCCAGACCGTTCACAGCGACCTCTTCACCGCGTCGTTCAACTCCCGCACGAGGACAGGCCCGGCCTGGTCGACGGCCGGGCCCAGGTGCGGGAAGGGCGGCTGCGCATAGTGCCGGCCGAGGCTGTCGGCGCCGACGAACCCGAACTCCAACCGCCGTCCCTGCGGCGCGCTGGTGCCCACCTCTGCGACGACCACAGGACCCGCGGCCTGAACGTCGGCGCGCCAGGAGGCCCGGTACGTGCCGGTGATCACACGGGGGCCGGGCCTTCCGGAGGCGTTGTGCTGCACCTGCTCGACCAGCGCCTGGGCCCGGTGCCGCATCACGGCATGCGTCGCGGCCACCGTCCGGGCGGCCCCGCGTTCCAGGGCGGCAGCCAGCGCCGCGGGATCGGTGAACGCGCCGCCGCTCACGCGCCCGCCTTGCGGTTGTGCTCCTCCAGCCACACGGTACGCAGCACCGGAACCGAAGAAACCTCCCCAAGTGCCGCGACCCGGTACGTACGGCCGGCGGCCTGCTTGTCACGAGCCTCAACTATCTCCACTGTGTCGTCCTCCCGCAGCTCGGGCGCATCGAGCGGCAGCAGCAGCCGGTACCCGGCCCGCACCTCTTCGACCCACGCGCCTTCATGGCCGCCCTTGCTGCGAATCCGCTCCTGGTGCCCGTACAACCCGGCCTTGCCCGAGTGCACCACCAGCGGAGGAGCAGGCACGAGGGCGCCTGTGGCGGGATCGAGAACGTCTTCGCCGACCTCGCGGGTGACGAGCACCTTGTCCGACATCAGGTGCCGCTCGGCGAACCGGGCGACACCGCGCAGATCAAGCACTCAGTGCCCACTCCCGCAACTGCGCCAGCACCCCGCGCGTCAGCTCCCCCGGCCCACCGTCGAGATCATCACGGGCCAGTACGGCTTCATCGAGCTTGCGCCAGTCCACCGCGTCCAGGAACCCGGCCACGACCTGCCGCACATCCGCCGGCTCGACCACCACGTCCGCCAGGCCCTCGAACCGCACGCCATTCCAGCCCTTGGCCACGTACAGCGTCACCTCGGGGCCCTCGTCCACGGTCTGTGTGATCCGGTACGCCTCCACCGACGAGGCCACATCGTGGCCGTCGAGCTCGACGATCGTCGCCTTGTTGGGCGCTGCGCAAATGCGGACATGACGGAGGTCACCGGATGTGCTCATGTTTCGGAGCCTAAGTGCACGGAGCCCACGGCCTCTCGTGCTGCTGTGGAGATGCACCGGCGTGCGAGGCGCCGCCTCGGTGGCTAAAGAACAGCCGCAGAATCAGGTGTGCCGCTAGGGATCTTGCCACGGGGGGTGGGGTTGTCCATACGCGGCACCAAGCCTGAAGGGCCTTCGGGTGGTTTTGGCGGGCTGCCGACAGCCGGGTGCGGGGTGTGGCATACGTCACTCGGACGGTCGGAGGTGCGGTGTCTGCTCGCGGATGCCTGGGCGGTGTGGTCCGAGGGTGCCTTGCCGGAACGCGCGTTCGCCTCGTACCGCAGTCGGCAGAATGTGCCGGGCCGGTCCTGGTCTCGCAGGCGGGCAGGCCAATCCGCGCGCCGGACTGCCTCGCTCGCCGGCGTCGGCGTCTACTGCCGCATGGTCGAGCGCCGCCGGTCGAAGGACTACTGGATGAGGTTCGAGGCGGCCCGGGCGGCTTGCGATCAGGTGGGCTGGCATCCTCGGCAGGGCAGACGGTGGGGCTGTCCTTTGGTGTTAGTCGAGGCGGTGGTGGTCGAGGACGTGTTCGGCGGTGCGCAGCAGGGGCTGGTTGTGGCGGAAGGAGTGGGCGCGCAGCCGGGCCAGGGCATCGTCGGGGGTGAGGTTGTCTTTGGCGGCGAGAACACCGGCGGCCATGTGGACGGTGGGCGGGTAGCCCTGCGGCCCACGCTGGGCGGGCCTGGTGGGGCCGGTGATCAGGTGGGGGTGTTCGTCGAGGGCGAGCAGGGCGAGGATGCGGGCGTAGGCGGCGGCCCGGTCCTTGTGTGCCGCGGTGAAGGGGGTGGGGGTGCAGCGGTAGAGGTCCACGGCGCCGATGAGGAGGTTGCCGATGGCCAGGGGCAGGGCCAGGACGCGGCGGGCTCCCGTCTCGCAGGCGGCCGGTGTGAAGACGGGCCACCGCTCGCCCGCCTGGTGCAGGTCCGCGTCGACGGGGCGGCGGTGGACGTAGGCGTCGGTGCACGGCCCCTCGCCGGTGACCAGCTGGGCGTCCTCCACGGCCCGGGCGCGCTCGTCGGTGGCGCAGCCCAGCACGCGCAGCTCGCCGGCGGTGACCAGGGTGGCGCCGCCGAAGTCGGCGTCCAGGTCCTCGACGCAGGTCCGGCAGGCGGTGTGGAGCGTGACAGGGCCGGTGGCATCGGCGGCACCGATGCGCTGCCATGCCGCGTCATGGTGCTCGGGGGTCATGGGCGGTCCCTTCCGTGGGGTGGCCCCGGGGCACCTGGACGGATGGGCAGGTTGTTGTCCGCCGGGGTCTGGGGCGGGAGCCGTGCGGCACGGCGCGGGTCAGGGGCGCTGGAGGGTGGAGGTGTCGAGCGTGCCGTCGATCAGCTGCCGGCACAGCGCGGACAGGGTCTGCTGGTGGGCGCGGGCGTGCCGGCGCAGGGCATCGAAGGCGTTGTCGAGGGTGGTGTTCCAGCGTTCGGCCAGGATGCCCTTGGCCTGTTCGATGCAGATGCGGCTGGAGAGGGCGGCCCGCAGCTGGGCCCGCTCGATGTTGCCGTGGGCGATGGTGCGGTGCTGGAGGATCGCGATGGTCGCCACGTCCGCCAGCGCCTGCGCCACGCCTGCGTCGGATGCGCTGAGGTCTTGTTCGCGGGTGTCGAAGAGGTTCATCGCGCCCACGTTCTGCTGGCGCAGCCGCATGGGCAGGGCGTGGGTGGTGGCGAAGCCGGCCTGGCGGGCGCGCTCGGCGAAGCGGGGGTAGCCGGCGGTCTGTACGGGGGAGCCGAGGGCGATGTTCAGGTGGGCGGTGCCGCTGCGGTGGCACTCCACGCACGGCCCCTGGTCGGTCTGCAGGGCGAACAGTTCCAGCAGCCGGGTGTGCTCATCGGATGCGGCGATCAGCTGGAGGCAGCCGCCCGGGTCGGCGAGCATGACCCCGACCGCCGACACGTCCAGCACGTCGTTGCACCGCTCGCACAGCCGGTGCAGGAAATCGATCAGGTCGAAGTCGTCGACGAGGGTATCCACGGCCTCGACCATGGCCGCCAGCAGTCGTTCTTCACGCGTCATGGCCCTTCAGTCCCTTCACCGGAAGTCTCCGGCCCGTCCTCATTCTCCCGGAAGCTCAACCGCCGGGCCACCACGTCCTCGGCGGTCTCCACCACGCTCTGCCGGTGCCCGAAGGCGTAGGCCCGCAGGAGGAGCAGCGCCTGCGCCAGCGGCACCCCGGCCTGCACACTGACCATTCCGGTGGCCTGGTGGACGACGGCCCGGTACAGCTCCGATCCACTGTCCGCCGCGGCGAACGCCTCCCGCTGCGGACCGCCGTGCAAGAGCACGGCGGTCAGGGCGTTGGCCACCAGCCAGGCGTCGGTCAGCGTCGCGTCCGGCAGCGGACCGGGCGCCGCGCGCTGCAAGGTCAAGGTGCCCAGGCACGCGGAGCCGACATGCAGCGGCAGACAGAAGACGGCCCCGATGCCCAGCGCCTGGGCCTCCGGCAGCAACGCCGGCCACCGGCCGGCCGCGACCTGTGACAGATCCGGCACCAGAACCGGCGCACAGCACACCGCCACCTCGGGACCCGGCCCCTGGCCCAGCGTGAACTGCAGATCTTCCAGCCGTGCACTGGTGCCCTGGGTGCACCACAGCACCTCGCTTTGGCCGTCGGCCGTCGTCGCGCAGGCGGCGATGCCGTCCACCCCGAGCAGCTGGGCGCACAGCTCGGGATCCGCGCCGACCAGCCCCCGGTCCCCGGCGGCGGGCTCCAGGTGCCTGAGCACGGCAGCCAAGTCACGGTCAGCTCCCACCGCTGTTCACCTCCCGGCACGACCACCCGTCACCCGCGGGCAAAGTCCCGTCGGCACCGGTCATATCCCTACGCCTGCCAGTCTAGGGATTTCTCAGCGGCTTCTCCCCGCTCAGCGCGGCAAAGACGCCCGGGCACGCTCTGCCCCGGGGCCGCGTGCCCTGTCCACGGACAGTTGATCTCCCTGTGCGGTATGGCTTTCCGCCCCTTCGGTCGGCCTACGTGCTGGGAAGCCCGTGCACCCTTGTGGTGCGCCGTCGCGCCGGTGAAGACTGTCTGTGTGCCGGGCGGCGACCGGGCGGGGGCCTACTTGCCTGGTCCCGCCGCCCGGCAGGACAGTGGCCCGCCGGGCGGGTCAGTGCGGTGGCTTGACGCCTTTAACCGTGGTTGCCTGGATAAGTCGCAGGCTGCTGCCTTCGGTCAGGATGACGTGCGCTGGTGCAGCAGCCGGTCGACGGCCGCGTGGCGAGCGTCTTGGGCACGATCGAGTCGAAGCCCGACGGGTGCAGATTCGTAGAACGCCTGGGCGGCGGCCTGGCCGGACGGCAGCATCCCGATGTCGTCAAGGACGATCAGGTGGCAGCGGATGATCTTCGCGATGGCCTTGGCGGCGGAGTTGTCGACGCCGGCCCGGCCGACGTGGGCGGTCAGCGATGCAAGGCTGCACCAGGCGATCCGCAGGCCCCGGTCGAGGGCCTTGTGGGCCAGGGCCCGGCGAAGTGGCTTTCCCCCCGTGCCCAAGGCATTGGCGATCGCCGGGTCTCCGCGCGGCCGACCCATGCGAGGTCATCAGGGCTTGCTGACTGGGGCGGGGAGGAGTCCTCCTTCCGCCAGGAGTCGAACGGCTTGCCCGACGGCCGGTTGGCCTGCTTGCGGCGGCTCGCCGCCTCGCGGCCTTTGCTCTCTTCGTCCAGCAGATCCGCAGCACCTCGGCGGGGGCCCAGCGGTGCAAGCGGACGGTGGCCAGCCCATCCAGGACGGCCTGGCGCAGGCAGGCGGCCCGACTGTCCGGCCCCGCCCGGACAGTCCCACCGGCAGCACAGCACGGGTTCCGCCACCGGCTCGTAACTCTCCTTTGCCCCCCCACAACGGGGCGTAGGGTGAGAGGAGAGCTGCCCGAAGCCACACCGCTCGTCCACCCTTCTGACATTGGCTTCCGATCAGGCAGCGTCGGCGGTGAATGCCGGAGATCGGACACAGCGAGATGTCCGCACACAAGCAGGCCCGCACCCCGCTTGCCACCCCCACGAGTCCCCCGTGAAGCTCCCACGGCCCCAAGCGGTCATCCTGGCCGCCCGCTTTGTAGGCCACGCCCATCCGGCCCAACGCCTCGGCGAGGCATGCCGGACCGCCCTGAATGAGGCGTATGCGGTGGGGCTGACCCTGGCCGTCGACGCCGCCCTGGCGCAACGGGTGTCCCTGTGCGCGGCCGGCCCACTCGCCGCCCGCGGGGAGACCCTGCAGATCAGCCTCGGCGAAGGCCCGTGCATCCAGGCCCTGAACCAGATGACGCCGGTGCTCGCCGACGACCTCGACGACGCGGACACCGTACGCCAGTGGCCCATCTACGCCGAACAGGCCCAGGCCCACGGCATCCGCGCGGTCTTCGCCCTGCCCGTCCTCAGCGGCCCCGACCCGGCGCAGCAGCCCGGCCTCGTTCTCTCCCTCTACCGCGACCGGCCCGGCCCGATCCCCAAGGCCGACCTGCACCTCGCCCAGGACCACGCGGACGCCGCCGACCTGCTGCTCCTGGCCACCCCCACGCCGAGCGAGGAAGACCTCTCCCACGCCTGGCTCCTGCCGGCCGACGCCGTCGTCCACCAGGCCATCGGCATGATCAGCTACCGGCACTCCGTGACCACCGGCCAGGCCCTGGCCCTGCTGCGCGCCCACGCCCACACCCGCGGAACGGACCTGTCCGCCCTCGCCCACGCCGTGGTCCACGAACGTCTGACCCTGCCCGGCCTTTCCGGCCCGCCCTCCCCCGACCCCCCACCACAGTGACGCAACCCGCCAGCCGCTGCGCACTCGACGCCCCACCGGACGACGGCCCCACAAGCCCGACTCCACCGGCCACCTTGGAGGGGCATCGACTCCCATGCAGTCGCCAGGACTCCAGAGAAGAAGACCGCACGGAGGCCGGGGATGTGTCGGATGAGGAACCGAGGCTCCGCGCCTGAAACGCGGTCGCAGCGTGAAGGCCCGTTGGGCGCCTTCTTGCCTGCCGTAGCGTGAGCGGTATCCATCCATCCGAGCTGCTGGCTGCTCTCGGACCCAGCCCCGCCCGGCCTCCGGGCGGGGCTGCCCTTTTCACCGGACGCAGACGGTTTGGCCGTTACCTCATGTGACCGTTGGCCCCTTCTGGAGTGGCACGGTCCGTTCGTCGTCTGAGGCGAACTGGGCTCGCTGGATCTCGTACATGGCCCGGAACCTGCCGTCCGGGGCCGTGGCCGGGTCCATCAGCTCGGTGAACGTGCCGGTCTCGGCGACCCGGCCGTCTTCGAGGAGGTAGATGAGGTCGGCGGAGCGTACGGAGTGCAGGCGGTGGGTGATCAGCACGACGGTCTGCCCGCCGGCCGCGAGGGCCCGGATTCTGGTGAACGCCTGCTGTTCGGCCTTGGCGTCGAGCGCGGCGGTCGGCTCGTCCACCACGAGGATCTGCCCGGCTCGGAAGTGGGCGCGGGCGATGCCGAGCTTCTGCCACTGCCCGCCGGAAAGGCTGTGGCCGTCCTGGTAGCCGCGGGCCAGCAGGGTGTCCCAACCTCGCGGCAGATCCTCGATCAGGTCCTCGGCGTCCGCGTGCCGCACCCCGGCGGTGAGCCGTTCTTCGGTCGGGTCCGCGTCGGTGCGGCCGATCGCGACGTTCATGCGGGCGGTCAGCGGCCAGTGGTAGAAATCCTGGGAGACGTTGGCGATGCGGGAGAACCAGGCATGCCGGTCGATCTCGCTCGTGGATACGCCGCCGACCAGGACCTGGCCCTCGTCGGGCACGTAGAGGCCGGCGAGGAGCTTTGCGGCGGTGGTCTTGCCCGAGCCGTTCTCTCCGACGAGCGCGACCGTTGCTCCGGCGGGGATGTGCAGGTCGATGCCGTCGAGAGCGGGCCTGTTGTCCTTGCCCGGGTAGGTGAAGGACACCTTCTCGAAGCGGACCCCGTCGACGTGCTCGGGTACGGTGCGGCCGGTGGTGGGGATGGCGCGCCGGTCGGCCTCGTTCTGGATGTGTTCCAGGTCGCCCACGAACAAGCTTTCCTCGTTCAAGTAGTTGATCTGGCGGACGAGGCTGGTCAGGGAGCTGGTGGCGGTGCGAATCGCGATGATGGCGGTGCCGCCCACCGCGAGCGGCATGGCTCCCGTCCACAGCAGCAGACCCAGCATGCTGAATGTCGCCGCGTACGCAACGCCGGTCAGGACCGAGGCGAGGATTCCGGTGCGGGCGGCGAGGCGGGCGAGGCGTGCCTGCTCCTCTTCGGCGGTCTCGGACATGCTGCGGAAGTGGTGCAGCAGGAAGGCGGCGATGCCGTGCAGCCGGATCTCGGCCGCGGCATGGGTGGAGGTCAGCAGCTCGGAGATCAGGCGGCCGGCGCGGGCGTGCTGCGTCCACACCTTGAAGGACAGGTAGCGGCGCCGGGCGGTGACGAGGGTGGCCCAGGCGGAGGGCAGCGTCATCATCACGATCATCGGCAGTAGTGCCGGGTGCAGCACGGTCAGCACGCCGATGGAGGCGAGCAGCGTCATCAGGGCGTTGATCACCGAGGTGCTGTACTGGATCATGCGGCGGGCGGAGGAGGCGCCGAAGCGGGCGGATTCCGCGCGCCGGTGGTAGTCGGGGTCTTCGAAGGCGGCCATCTCCACCTTGGCGGCGGCGGTCAGGTAGATCTCGGTGGCCACGCGTTCCACCGCGGGCTCCAGCCGTCCGGTGCCGGCGGTCGATACCGCGCGCAGCCCGGCGCCGATCACGCTGCACACCGCGACCGCCACCAGCGCGGGCAGCGCGGCGCTCAGGCGCTGCGTCGTCGACCCGTCGGCCAGGAGCGCGCCGAGGACGTGGTTGATGGCGATCATGCTGGCGGCCTGCACCGCACCGCGCCCTACCTCCGCGCCGACGACCTGCCGCAGGGCCCGGGCGTTGGCCTGGCGGGCCAGGCGGGCGGTCAGGGCCAGGAGGTGGGGGAGGCGTACGACCATGCTGCGCAGGTTCAGGTCGAGGAAGGCGTCCTCGTGCCGCAGCCAGGCCAGATCCAGGCGCAGCCGGCCGCCGAACAGCAGCTGCTCGGACTCGGTGACGTCATTCTCGACGCCCTCGCCGGGGGCGTCGGCGGCGCTGGCCCGGCGCATGGCGAACACGGATGCCCCAGCCCGGGTCACCCGTGCGTTTCCTCGTCCGAGGGTGCGGCCGGGGGGCGGTGCGGTTCGAGGAGGATGAGGCACACCTGCGCCAACGCGCGGGCGCGGGTGCGCGCCGTCCCGGCGTTGTCGGGCAGTTTCAAGAGCCTGGTGGCGTCCCGTGCGGCGGCCTGAGTCAGGGGCGTCTGCCCGGCCAGGTCCGGCGGGATGAGCAGTTCGAGGTGACCGCGCAGCGCCCGTGTCAGGTCCGGCAGGCCCGGGGCCGTCGCCCGCTGCAGGCCGAAAGCGCGGGCGCAGGTCGCATCGATGGTGGCGACGTCGATCGGCAATGCGTCGGCCTTCTCGGCGGTGACCTCGGGGACGGGCGACGCGGCGACCTCGTTCATGCCCTGACGCTACGGCTCGGCGGGCATAGGGATCCAGCAAGTTCCACAGAGTTCCACGGCTTCACCCACCAGCGCCGAGAGCCCGTCTGATCCGTGCACTGGCGCTGGAGCCGTAGACCGCCAAGTGCGAAAGGTCAGCGAAGGCGCGTGCATAGGCGGAGACTTCGGAAGGGGCGGTGATGGTGACTCTGGCCGTCAGCAGTTCCACGTGGACCCGGGCATCATCGAAGATCATGAAGGTCTCCAGTGGCCAGATCTTTCGGGCCCGATCGCCGAACGGCAGGATGCCGAGGCAGACCGTGGGCAGCGCCATCACCTCCAGCAGGTACCCGAGCTGCTCGGCCATCGCCGCGGGGCTGCCGACGCCGCTGCGCAGTACGGCCTCCTCGATCAGCAGCATGAACCGCCGGTCGCTGTCGTGCAGGATGCGGGAGCGGGCTGTGCGCGCGGCGACCGCTGCGGGGACGTCGTCGGGAGTTCCCTGGAACGCGGTGATGGCGGAGAGCAGGTCGGTCGCATAGTCGGGGGTCTGGACGAGGCCGGGCATCACGGTGGAGCAGTACACCCGGAACAGTCGGGTGCTTTCGTACAGGGGCAGGGATGCTTCGTGCACCTGCCGCAGCCCGCAGCGGTGCAGGCGCCGCCACTGCACATACAGCGTCTCGGCGTGCCGGGCGGCGGCCAGCAGATCCTCCGTCTCCTCGACGGCGTCGCAGGCCCGGCACCAGGCCCGGATATCGGCATCGGAAGGCAGGGTGCGGGCGTTTTCGATGCGCGAGGACTTCGACTTGTACCAGCCGCACCGCTCGGCCAGCTCCTGACCGGTCAGCCCGGCCGCCCGGCGCAGATCGAACAACCGGGCAGCCAGAGCCTCACGGGCCTGCTGTGCACTGGAGGAGGGCGAAGTGGGCACTAGTAGAGGTGAGTCGCCGGGTCAGACGGCGTACTCGTCGTGCGGGACGGCTCTGCGCCACACGGCCTCGAAGGCGTCCTGGCACAACTTGGCGACCTGGGGGCTGTCGGTCACCTCCGGCCCGGCCGAACCTCCGTCGCCGGTGAAGTGGTTGAAGCGCACCACCGCCCCGTCGAACAGCCAGAAGTCGTTGCCCGGCAGCGCGAGGTCCGAGGCCCGGCGACGCGGCAGCCACCGCACCTGCTCACCTGCCTCGACGTTCAGCCCGGTGCCCTCGTACTCGAAACGGATGTAGGCAGTGACCGGCTCGGACACAATCCGCGCCCGCCGCATCACCACACCCCGGCCCACAGCGGCGCGCACCAGATCGAACCAGGGACGCCGCGCCTCACGGTCGGCGGCAACAGTCCAGGTGCCCTCCCGCCAGGCACGGAAGGGGCCGTCTTCGGATTCGATGCCGTACGCGTCGCGCATTTCCAGGTGCACCGCCGAATGCTGGGCGGCCTCCAGCATCTCAGCGAAGCTCGGCACGCTGGTCTGCGGCATCGCACGCCTCCCTGACAATCGACGTCATCCGCGCCGGAATCCGCACCACAGCCTCGTGCGCGGGGATCGAGCCGACTTCCCTGCACTCGTCGGTGGTCTTCCGGTCGGCTTTCCACCCCTGAAGCACCAAGTCGCCGTTTTCCTCGTCGATCCACACGGTCGGGCTCTGGTCGGAGCCGGTGTTGGGGTCCTTGGCGATGAACCGTAGTGCCATCCTGCCTCCTGCGTCAGAAGGGGCTGATCCGGCCGGCGGGAAGCGTCAGCAGCGCGCCGCCGGTACGGCCTGCGCCAGGCCAGACTCACCGTAGCGCGCTGGAACGCCCCGGTGCCCAGCGTCTGCGGACGATCCCTGCCTCCCCTGCGGGCATAGCGCCGCAGGGGGCCGGGTGCTCGGGCTGACAGCGCCCTGGCGCGTGCCGTCCAGCGGCGTCGCTGCGACAACCGCCCGTTCGATCGCAGCGAAAAGTAGTTGTCAGTCCCATGCACTACGGTGCACTGTGCACGGAAAGTGCGTGACATAGGCGGACAAACAGGGTGAGGGAATGCGCAAGGGCATCGCGCGACGCATCGGCGTCCCGCTGGCGACCGCAGCCGTACTGGCGGGCATAACCAGCTGCCACAACGATGCGACCAAGGCCGATGGGGGGAGCCCCGCTGCCCGTCGCACTCCGGCGCAGGCGCTCACCGCGGCCTACAAGAAGACCACCAGCGTAAAGTCGGCGAAGGTCACGATGACCATGTCGGTGCCCGACGGGATGCCGGACAGTGGCGAGACGAAGATGACCGGCACCATGGCCTGGAATCCCACGGCGCTGGACATGACCATGAGCGACGGCGGGGCCAAGGCGAAGTCGGGGGACGACGAGCCGAAGCGCATGATCTGGGTAGACGGCGTCGCTTACATGGACATGGGCGACTTCGAGGGCAAGAAGTGGGGCAAGCTCGATCTGAAGGCCGCCGCCAAGGAAGCCGGCGACGAAGAGATGACCAAGGCCGTGACCGCTGGCCTCGACGACGCGGAACAGGACCCGGCCCAGCAGCTCGCGATGTTCCTCGGCTCGCCGAACGTCAAGCACCTCGGTTCCGGCCAGGTCGACGGCGTACGCGCCGAGCACTACAAGGGCTCCCTGACGGTCGAGGAGGGGCTCAAGGGCGCCAAGGTGGTCAATGCGCTGAAGCCCGAAGACCGTGAGAAGCTGCTCGCCAACGTCAAGAAGAGCGGCATCAAGGGCTACGACTATGACGTGTGGGTCAACAGCGACGACCTGCCGGTGCGGATGACCGTGGACGTCAAGACGCCGCTGGGCACCGTCAGCACCTCCGCGTCCTACTCCGACTACGGGACCACGACGGCCATCAAGGCACCTCCGGCCAGTGAGACCACGGACCTGCTGAAGATCCTGAAGGAAGCGGCTGCACGGAGCCACAGCAGCAGCATCTGACCGGCGGATCGTCGGCATGTGAAGGGCGGGCTCGCACACGGACCCGCCCTTCACACCTTGGCCTGGCTGACCGCGGTGTGATGACGAGGCATGCTTCGCTGACTCGTACGGCCGGGCAGTGCCCGTCACCAGGCCGAAAGACGCCGAAGGTTGGTGTCGGGTGCGTAAGCCAGGAACGTGCCGTCGGCTGAGCCGCAGCCCAGGGAACGGGCGTAGCGGTAGCGGCGGGCGGAGTTCACGTGGCCCATGTGGACGCCCTTGCCCAGTTCGAGAGCCTGAGCGGTGAGATCCCGAGCGTCTTGGCCGAGTTTCCAGTCGGTGGTGCCGGCGAGGAAAAGGACGTCGAAGTCGTCCCACGGCAGGGCCATCGACTCGGCACCGTCTTGGGCGGCGAACGCGGCACGGTAGCCGAGTGCCCTGATGTGTGGAAGCCAAGGAGCTGACTCCCGCAGGGTGGCGCGGGCATCCATGGGCACATCGGGAGCGACCGCGAACAGGCAGGTGGATGAGCGGTCGGCATGGGCATCGAGCCAGCGCAGCCATCGGTCGAGACCGGGCCAGCCCTTGCCGAAGCGCCCGTTGTCCGCCGCCCAGGTCACGTCGGTTGGAAGCCGGTTGCCCTGGCGCGGAGTGTTCATCCACCCCAGTCGGCCGTCCCGCATGGCCTGGCGTATCGCCGGGCTGGATGGAGTGCTCAGGTAGAGCACGGCGCCTCCCACAACATGCGGGGGATGCCGCCGGTGCCGTGGTCGGTGCGTGGCCGCGAGGGGCAATGCCAGCCGGGGCGGGCGGGGCGGCGGGCGATGACGCGCCAGCCGGCGCCGCGCAGGCTCGCGCCGGACTCGCCCTGCTGGGTGTAGGTGATCAGGCGGCTGTAACCGAGCGCGGATGCGGCCCGCCACGCGGCCGCGTAGAGGAGCGAGTTGGCGTTGCGGGCGCCGTCGCTGGCCAGTCGGGTGACTTCGAGAGTGGCGCCGTTGTCCAAGTAGCGGGCGACCGGCCTGCCCACAATCGCCACGGCGCGCAGAACACCAGACTCGTCGGCGGCGCCGACGGAGAACACGTGGCCTTTAGGCGGACGGTGGTGGCGGTGCCACATCTGCACGAACGCGGCTGCGTCCCGGAAGCGGACAGGGACCAGATGCAACTGCGGCTGCTGCACGTCAGGGGTCACCTGGTGACCCGGTTGTGCACTGCGCGCCGTGACCTGGCCGCCCAGATGCCCAGATGGGGGGTACGTCCGGGCAGGGCGAGAAGGATGGGGACGGCGATCGCCCAGCCTTTGCCGACCATCTGCCCTGGCACCGCCGCCCACACCGGTAGACCGGCGAGGGACAGGAAGACGACGCTGTCCAGCAGCGCCCCGAGCATCGTCGCGGGCAGGACAGCCCGCGCCCAGCCGTGGCGCCGCAGGGGCGTGTAGAGGGCCGTGTCGGCCAGTTCGGCGACTGCGACCGCTGCCGCGCTGGCCAGAGCCAGGCCCGGCGCAGCGATGAGGGCAGACAGCAGCGATCCGGCGAGAACAGCCGCCACGACACCGGTGCGGCCGAGCTGGTCCTGGAGGACGTTACGGATCATCAAGGCGACACCGGCCAGCAGCGTCCCCGCGGTGGCGCGCTGCCCGAAGCCGACCGGGACCATGCCGAACGACGCGGTCAAAATGTTCGCTGCGAGCAGGGCAGCGGCGTACCCGCACAGCCACCCGCTGCAGCGGACGGCACGGCGGATGGGCGTGCGAGCGGTCACCGGCGGCGGCGCGGGCACAGCTCGACGGTGCTCAGCAGGCTCCGGTCGACGGCCGTGGGGTCGTCGGGGGCGGGTTCGTCGGCGAGCTGGGTGATGGTGCGTTCGAGGGCGGTGACGTTGGCGGAGGTGTCGATGGTGGCGACGCCGTTGACGGTGACTTTCAGCGGCTCGGCCAGCAGTGCGGCGCGGCGTTCGTGCAGCACTTCGAGGACGACAGCGCGCGCGGAATGCAGACGTTCGTAGCGGGCGGTGAGGTCGGTGGTGTCGGTGTCGGGGCCGAGCTGGGCAAGGAGCCAGCGCAGGACAGCAGCGGGCACGAGAGGTGTTCCTGAAGAGAGAAGTAGGGGCGGGGAGCAGCGGCGGCTGCTCCCCGCTGTGGTGGTCAGTCCTGGGTGGTCTTGGCCTTGCGGCCCGGTGTGTCCGGGGCTTCCGGCGGGTCGGCCCAGCACGCCGGGTTGGTGATCTGCTCAGCGATCGCCGGGTCAGTGACCTTGGTGCCGGCGGTGAGCACCAGCGGTTCACGGCTGACGGGATCGAGGACGTGAACCGTTGCGGCCAGCACCTGCGGGGCGGGGGCGCTCACAGGACGGTCGCGGTGATGTGGCAGTCCGGCGAGTACAGGACCGGCATGGCCATGGCGGCGCCCTTGGTCCAGATCTGCACCGGGTCGTCCTGCACGTCGCGGGTGATGACGATGCCCGGCGCGTCCTCCCGCTCGATCTGCGGGTTGGTGCCGCGCGAGAGGGCCAGGGCTTCGGTGGTGGTGCCGTACTGGGTCTGGCCCCACTTCGCGCGCTCCGGCGGGAGCATGATCCACCGGTCTTCCGGCAGAACCCGCGTGGAGACGTCGTTCTGCCACACCTGGGCCTTGTAAAAGGTCACCGGCGGCAGGCCGTAGGTGCCGCGCACCGAGTTGACCTGCTGCGGGTTCAGCGTCGCGGTCGGAGTCTGGCCGCCGGCCGGGGTGCCGTAGTAGGCGGCCCGGTAGGCGCCGTTGGAGGCGAGGTGCGCGTACGCCTTGCGGGAGGTGAGCACCATCTCGGGGGCCGGGGCGCCGATCGAGTCGAGGTAGTCGATCCACCGCAGCTCGTCCGCGATCGGGTCGGCGTCCGGCGAGGACCACGGCTTGGGGGCGGTGGGCATGTTGGCCTGCGGCACCCCGTAGTCGGCCTCCACCGTCAGCCCGTTCTCGCCGGTCAGGGTGAAGCGGCCATCGAGCAGGACGTCGGCGGCGGCCAGCTCCAGGCGCGAGCGGATCGCTTCGACGTGCCGCTCGACGTCGTCGTAGAGCAGGTCCACGAGCCGGTCTTCGTCCGCGCCGCGGGAGGCGTCCAGCAGGAGCTGTTCCATCTCGCCGACCAGGAGCTTCTGTCCCAGGGCCGGGAGGGTGCCTTCGGTCTGCGTGGTCTGGGCCTGGCGCTTGGCGAACGGCACGCTCGCGTCGTACGCGCGGTACATCGCGGCGTTGACGCGCCGCTTGGACTGCCGCACCCGCCACTTGACGTCGTGCACCTGCGTCTCGGGGAAGACGCTGCTGGTGAGCAGGAAGTCGTCGGGGGTGGGGATGGCGCGGGCGTAGACGGTCAGGTCGGCGACGCTGACGTTCTTGAGCAGGTCGGCGATGCTCATGCGTCCACCGCCCCGAGGAAGCGGATCTGCGCGCCGTGCGGCGACGGGGCGATCTTGGCGGGGTCGAGGCCGCCGGGGATCTTGTCGGTGTGGACGGTGCCGTGCCAGAACAGGGCGGCCGGGACCTTGCTGGTGCCGGGGGTGAACGGCGCCTCGGCGTAGACCAGGCCGGCGAGGACTGCGCGGCCGTCTTCGGCCGTGGGGTCGTAGGCGCCGTACAGGCCGGAGGCGGTGATCTGGCCCACCGGGACGCCGGAGCGCACGAAGCCGTGCGGCTGGCCGGCTGTGGGCTCTGCGTAGTGGGTGCCGCGGGTCAGGTGGGACAGGTCGAGGGTGATGGTCTCGGTGGCGTCGGTGCCGTGCCGGGAAGCGAGCCAGTCCCGGTCGTCGGTCACCGTCATGGAGGTGGTGTACGGCTGAATCAACGCCGCTGCTCCTGGTGGTGCTGGAAGCGGTCACACACTCACCGGCCGGTGGCGTCGTCCACGGGAGAGGAGGCGGGGCGTGGTCCCCGCAGTTCACGGAGTCAGGCCGGAGGCAGCAGGCCGCGGCGTCGTGCCATCTCGGCTCCGGCGGCTCCGGGCTTGGCGGTCGCGTTGCTGGGGCGCGGCGGCGGTACGGAGGCCGGGGCGCCGCCCGGGGCGGCCGGTGGCAGCGCGGCGCCGGTGGGCGGCACGGTGAACAGCTCCGGCCGGCGCGTCTTGAGGTCCTGCACGGCCCGCTGGACGGTGGCGTCGTCCGCGTCGTCGTCCACGCGCAGCAGTACGGCGGCGTCCTCCAGGTTCTGGCCGGTGGCACCGACGCCGGCCAGGACCGCCCGCCGGGCGGCGTCGCGCTCGCGGACCAGGGTCGCGGCCTCGCGGGCGATCACCGCCTTCTCCCGCGCGGCGAGTTCCTGCTCGCGGCGCTGCGTTTCGGTCAGCTGCTCCTGTTCGGCCTGCCGCTGTCCGTTGACGTAGTCCGCCAGTTCGGTGGCGTTGGCGAAGCCGAGCTTGTCGGCCAGGGCCCGTACGGCGGCCCGCCCGCCCTGGTCCTTCTCGCGCGCCAGGAGGGTGTTGAGCTGCTTCTGGCTGATGCTGACGGCGGCTTCGTCGTTCGACCCGTCGTCGGAGGAGGCCCCCAGGATCGGGTAGATGGGCCGTCCGTCTTTGCGGTAGCCGAGCACGGTGCACGAAGCGGGCAGACTGCGGGTCATCAAAGAGTGCTGCTCCCAGACGGCCCCGCGCCGAGAGCGAGTCTACGGAAGCCAAGACCACGCCCTTGCGCGCCCGGTTTGAAGGACGCGGATAAGCAGGCCGATATCATCGGGGTCGAGTACAGGGGGGTAAGTGACTTCAGAACGACCCAAGCGCCGTAAGCGACGGCTGATAGCCACAGTGGGAACGGCGGCATTTGTAGGCGCCGCCGCAGGGGGATGGGTGCTGCTTTCTTCGGGGGACGAGTGGGACCACTCGCTCACGTTTTCCGAGAGCACCACTGTCCGCCTGCATGGCCCGAGCCGCGTCGAGATCTCCTACACATCGGTGGACCACTCGACGTCGAACATCCCGAACTACGGCGATCGAACCTACACTCCGCACGTCGCGCTCACCGCGTTCAACGACTCCGACGAGGCTCAGGATTACAGGATCACCTTCCGTGTGCTGCGGGCTGGGAAGGAACTCAAGCCGGAAAGCAGCACCGTCACGATCCGGGCCGTTCAGCCGGACTCTAAGGGGCTCGGGCGCTACGAGATCTCGAAGAAGGATTGGGATCCGGGCCTCGTCGATGACGCGACCGGGGAAACGGGCGCGGAGTCCGAGACCTACATCGACAGCCCTACCGGGAAAGACTTCACCTTCGAGATCGTATCGGTCAAGGCGGAGAAGCACTACGCGGTTTCTCATCGCCCGTGACTCACAGGTAGCTGTCCGGTGTCGCCGCACACCTCCCCAGGAGCCTCATTCGGTCCTGAGGAGCCGCCGCCTGGCACGCATTGGTGCACCGTTCGATCAAGGTGGCGGTCTCCGTCATCGCGGCTCGGCGTGAGCGGTAGCTTCGGTATGCGAAAGGAAAGAGATGGAAAACCTTGACGAAGAGTGCGTGTGCCGCATTTGCGGTTTCGTCGACGGCCCCTTCCGGGAAGGCGGTTGCGCCCTCAACAGCATCTGCGGTTGCTGTGGTTCGGAGTCGGGAATTGAGGACACCATGCTGGACGGCGTACGAAGCGTTCGCGGGTACTGGGTGTGCCGCAGTTCTGAGTGGTTCAGGCCGAGCGACAAGCCGGAGGACTGGGACCTGCTGACACAACTTGAGAACATCCCTCCCGGGTGGCGTTGACGAACGCCACCTTGATCTTGTGCGGGGCAACGGATCAGGCAGCGTCCTGCTGTTCCGCGGGAGTCTTCTCGGGAGCTTCTGCACTCGCTCGCCGCCGGCGGGAGACGGACTTACCCGAGTGGCGGGCCGAGATGCGTTCCACCTCCTCCCGAGCGTCTTCAATGGGGTAACCCGCGTCCTGAAGCATCCGGATGCCGGTCTCCAGCGACAGCACGCCGGCGCCAACACCCTTGACCACCTCGTCCAGGATCGCGGTGCGGTCGGTGGGCGTGTGCGGGCCGAATACCAGCCGCGCGGGCAGACACTCGCCTTGAGGCCAGCCATGGGCGTGACCGGCCTGGTGAATGCGCTGCACCATCTTCAGCAGCAAGCTGTACTTGTGGGCCCGGGCCAGGCGCATGGCGTCGACGAGGGAGTCCAGCGGTCCCAGAGACAACTGAAGGGCGTAGCCGCTGGGGACATCGGACGGGTCGACGGTGCCCAAGCTGACAGCGGGGATGCGGGCGTTGACGGCGGCTCGGTCCCGGACTTCCTCAACGCGGGCCCGAAGCTCGGCGAGCTGGTTGGAAGTATCCAGCACGTCCATGCGTCCGCTGTCGGCGAGCTGGAAGACGGTCCCTGGAGCCACGGCCAGCGGCTTCGGGCGGCCGGTGAGCCGGTCCACCTCGGCGTGCGATCCGGCCAGGCCGATGATCGGAGCGCCGGTGGTCGCTGAGGCGCGGGCGGAGTCGGTGTCGGTCTCCGCCAGCTCATCGAGGGCCTGCATGACCTTGGCGAGGGCGGACTGGCCGAAGTGTTCCCCGTCGGCGACGGTGTTGGTGATGTGCACCAGTGGCAGGAAGTCGATCCGCAGGTCCAGCCGGTCAAGGACCGCGCCGTCGGATCGGGTACGGAAGACGGCCTTGTCCAGCGGCAGGTCATCGAGCTGCTGGCCGTAGCGGAGACTGTCGAGGTCCCATTCGGCGTCGGTGAGGTAGCAGGTCTGCGCGGACGGGCGGTCCGGTGCCCACGGGTAGGCGCGGTGGATCAGGCCGGTGGTTCCGTCGTAGAACTCGCCCGCGGCCGGCCCCGACGGGTCTGCGCTGTCCGTGTCCGGCGCCGGCTGCCTGGCCGTGGCGGGGTCGGTGTGGGCTGGTTCGATGGGGCCGAGTTCGTAGGTGATGCGCCGGACCTTCGCCTTGATGCCGCGGCGCGGGTCCTCGGGAATCTCCCAGGCCAGGTGGACGCGGGAAGGGTAGTCGCCGGGGTCAGCGTCGTCTTCGAGCACCGGAAAATACAGGCCCGGGTCGTAGGTCTTGAGCCGCACCCGGCCCTTGGCCGGATCCCACGCCAGCAGGTACACCCCGTCACCCAGCAGCACGGCCTTGCGCTCACACGCCTGCATCCGCAGGGCCAGCAGCTCAGTCTCGGCCCACTGCCGCAGCCGCTCCTGCGCCTGCGCGGCGGCCACCGCCTCGGGGGTGGCCTGCTCGTCCTTGGCGTGCTCGGCTCCGGGCACCACGATCTGCTGTGTCTTGCCCAGCAGGTGGGCCAGGGTGGTGTCCACCAGCGCCGCCGGGTCACCGAACTCGCGCCGCTCCGAGGCTTCCTCGTTGCCGGCGGCGACAGCGAGCTCCCCGGCCTGGTTGGAGTCGTAGGCGGCCAGGACCTTGTAAGCGGCCAGGCGCCGCACTGCTTCGTCCGGCAGCCACGTCGATTGGATCTGTGGTGTCAGTGCCTGGTGCGGACGGCCGTCGTACGAGGCGGCCATGACCGGCTTGTAATTCAGCCACGACCAGGCATCGATGAGGAAACGGGGCAGACCCACCAGCAACATCCCAGCGTCAGCCCCGCGCCCCTGATCAGCGTAGGACACCGGGCGAAAGACGCCCGGCAGCGGCGGATGCGATCAAGAAGGGCACCAAGACGGCCTGTGGCGCCCTCTGAGCGCATAGAAAGCGTCCCCCGGCCCTCCTTGGGTAGGCCGGTTCTTTGGCCCGCACAGGCGCTCTGACGCGTTTCGTCTCAACGTCGTAGTGGCGAGTTCCCCGCATGCTGCGGGGGTAGGGGGGTTCTTCTGTAGTTATTGGCTATAGGTACTTACAAGAATCCCTGGCACACCGACGACGGGAACCCCGAACCCTGGTTAACCGAACCCTGAAAACCCGTTTTCGGTCCCACCCGGGCGAGTCGCGCTCGGCCCCCGGACACTGATCAAGGAGCCTCATGGCCACCACCATCGGTATGGCCCACCGCGAAGGCACGGCGGGGCCTATCGCCGACGCTGCCGCCACCTACACGTCCACCAGCACCGACCGGACCGCCATCGCCTTGGTCGACGGCATGGGACACAGCGCCGACATAGTTCGCCTGGCGCCGATGCTTGCGGAGACGGCCGCCCGCATCGGCGCGGTGCGCGGTGCTCTCGCCGGGCTGCTGTCGGCCGGGGCGCTGATGCACGACCCAGGCCCTGACGCGGCAGGCGTCCTCGTGGTGACGCGAGAGGACGGCACCGCCGAGCTTGTCTGGGCGGGGGACTGCCGGGCCTACCGCTGGGACGGAGAACTGCATCAGTTGACCACGGACCACACCCTCGCGGCGTACCTGACGAGGGCGGCCAAGGAAGAGGTGCCTGTGGCGGCGCTGGCCGATTTCGTCGGCGTCACGCTGCGCCGGGCTCTGCCTGCGACTGTGCCCTACGTCTCGGCGCCAGCCGGAGGGCTGCTGATCCTTACCACCGACGGCGTCCACGACCAGGCGGCTCCCGCCGTGATCGAAGCCCTGGTGCGCAAGCACGAGAGCGCCCCGCAGGCACTGGCCGACGCGCTCGTGACTGCTGCCTGTCCGGACGCGGCAGGCTACCGCGACGACGCAACGACTGTGGTGATCAGCTACTAGCTGCTCCCAGGTGCCAGGTCCGCCGCACAAGACAGGCGCGGACCAGACGGTTCGACCAAACCCCGAATGTACCGGGCAGTTGTCCTGCACCGGGTGCTCAAGAGCACCTGTCCGTTGGGCCTCATCGCTCCATGGGGCTGTGGCATTTGCCTGGGCATCGTTCGCCAGCGGACCGACCTGGGCGGCCCGTCCTCCTGACTGCGGGTCTTCCGTGCCCCTCTTCCACTTTGGCCAGCGGTCGGCGCCTTGTGCCTGCCCACGGCGGCCTGGGCTGGCCTGGGGCGCTTGAACTGCACCACGCCCGGCTACCCCAACCCTTCGATGCAAGGCCGCGTCGACCAATCCGGAGCCGGTTCAGCGCGTAGCCGACATATGCAGCGACAACTCGGGCCGACCAGTAGCACGCAATCCGGGAGCGCCATGTCCAGTATCAACGGCGACCGGACAGCCTCCCGTCCTGGTACGGGAAACCACCCGCGACACCCGGATCCGTACCCGCGAGCTGCGTCAACCCGTGCACTGCGGCGTCCATCCGGTCCGGGCTGTCCATTCCGGCGACCCAGGTCACCATTTGCTGTTCCAGCTCCGGCCAGGCCCCGACGTGGTGAACGCGGCCCTGCTCGTAAAGCTGGGCGATCGGCTCAGCGCGCAGCCTCTTGCCGTGCTTGGCCGTCACCGACAGCACCGCCGGCATGGGCAGGCCCTCGGTGCGCTGCTCGCGCTGCAGCTCCTGCCACGCCTGCCGCAGCACCTGCTTACTCATGTCGCCGCCGTAATTGGACTCCACCGTGATGGCGTCGGCGCGCAGCTCGATCGCCAGCAGGCACGCCTCACGGCCCCACGCATCGGCCCCGCGGTTGCCCGAGCGGTCGTCGAGGACGTACAGGTGACCGGCCCGGTCCCGGGCGACGGCCACGATGCCGGTCTCGTCGCCGACCGCCGACTCCCCGCCCGCCGGGTCGACGGCGACAACGATGCGCGCCAGGTCAATGCCGCGAAAGCGAGCCGTGCTGATGCGATGGTCAGTGATCCACGGCCACTGCCACACCCCGCCTTCCTGCGGGCGGGGCTGCTGCATATACAGCGACCACCACACCCGCTCGCCCACGGAGCGGCGGATCTCCGCGAGCGCCGCCTCGTCGTACCGCTCGGGCCACAGCGCGGTCCCCACCGGCCGGCCGAGCGCGTCGTCCTCGGACAGGGCGAGCGCGGGCAGGTTGATGACGGTCCAGCGGTCCGCCTCATCAGCCAGGATCCGACCCGCCAGGTCGTCCTCGTGCCAGCGGGTCTGGATGAGGATGACCGACCCACCGGGCTCGATCCGGGTGAGCAGAACCGCCTGCCACCACTCCCACAGCCGACGGCGCATCGTCGGCGAGGCCGCCTCGGCGGCGTCCTTGATCGGGTCGTCCAGGACCGCCAGGTGCGCGCCCTTACCCGTCAGACCGCCACCGACACCGGCAGCGGCGAAGCCGCCCTCCGTTCCGGCGATGTCGAAACGATTCGCCGCCGAGGACCCCGGACGCAGCCCGATACCGATCTGTGGCCCGTACGAGACGATCGCGTCCCTGATCCACCGGCCGTGATCATCCGCTAGGTCGGAGGAGTACGAGGCGATCATCACCCGGTGCTCCGGGCGCCGCCGCAGGTACCACAACGGCGCCCACCGGGCGGCCCGCCTCGACTTGCCGTGCCGCGGCGGCATGGTCAGCATCAGCTTCGTCGGCCGCCCGGCTGCCACCCGCTCGAATGCGGCGTCGATCTGCGCCAGGTGCGGGGCCTGCATCTCCCGGCCCTCGGTGAGCACCGCGGCCATCGCGCCCGGGGATCGGTCCAGGGCCATCTCCCGCTCGATCCGCACGAGCTGGGCTTTGAGCTGCGGAGTGGAGGCGGCGGCAATCTCGCGGCGGCGCTGCGCGGGGAGCGACCGGTACAGCTGGAGGACCGCCGCCTCGTCAGCCCTCCCCATCCTCGGCACCGCCGGCCAGGCCGATCAGGCGCTCCAGCTCCTCCAGCCCCGCTGTCTCAACATGCACCGCGGTCCCGTCCGGCCCCGACACCTCGGTGCGGGTCGGGCGGTCCAGTCCCAGCAGGCGGCTGCTGCGTTCGATGATGCGCACCGCACGGTCCACCGCCTGCAGATCACCGCTGCGGATCGCCGACCGGTAGACGGGGAAGAACAGCCGCTCCAGGCGTTCGGCCATCACCTGGCGCAGCTCGTCGGTGTTCGCATCCAGCGCCGTGCTGCGCTCCCGCAAGGCTTTGGTGACGTCCTTGCAGGCCAGCTCGATCAGCCGCTTGTCGCTCGGCGGTTCCAGCCCGCGCTTGTACTTGTCGATGCCGTACCCCTGCGGGTAGGCGACGCGGTCGGAGTTGATCGCCGGGTCCGCGGCCAGCTTGCGGCCGATCGTCAGCCAGTCCACTCCGGCCAGCTTCAGATCGATGGCGTCGGCGCGGCGCTGGGTGATGGCGGCCCGCGTGGCGCGATTGGGGCGGCCCATGAACAACTCCCTGGGCCCCGCGCCGTCCCTCCATGATCTCTGACCGAAGCCATCAGCCGCTGACCTGGACTCCCGACCGCTCAGGCAGGACAGCGGCGCAAGACAAGAACCGCGCCTTCGCCTTCATACCTCCTCGATCGAACTCGAACTCCAGGCGGACACGGCCGCGAGGAGGGATCGCCTGGCCGCTCGTAATGATCAACTTTGCCGCACAGGCACCCAATGCGACAAAACGCTCGGTTTTTTCGTACTATCCATACGGTTGTCGAGGGAAATGGTGTAGTGCAGTGCAGGAACGGGCGGTCAAGACGCGGGAGGCGATCCTTCAGGCGGCTGCCGAGCTAATCGACGAGTGTGGGTTCAGCGAAGCGAGCGTCAGCAAGATCATGAAACGCGCCGGGGTCACTCAAGGCGCCCTGTATTTCCACTTCGAGTCTAAGGAAGCCCTTGCCCACGCGGTCATGCTCAGCCAGGGCAACGGGCTGGAGGCGCCGCCCGGCGAAGACGGCTTGCAGAGGCTGATCGACCAGACGCTCTACCTCGCAGGAGAACTCCAGACCAATCCGAAGCTACGGGCCGGAGTACGCCTAGCGATCGAGCAAGGAGACTTCGGCCTTCAGGACGACTCCCCGTACAACTACTGGATAGATGAATTCGCCGTGCAACTGAAAGCTGCGCAAGCCAAGGGCGAAGTACTACCAGACGTGGACGTACGAGAGCTGGCCTGGACGCTGGTCGCCTCCTACTCCGGTACTCAACTCCTGTCCCACATCTCCACACGTCGCACTGACCTGTACCGCCGCGTCACCAACCTGTGGAAGTACCTGCTGCCGGCGGTCGCTGACCCGGCTGTCAGGCCGCTGCTGACCTTCAGCCGCCAATGGGACCGGGGCGCCTGAGCGCCCCACTCCCGAGACCGACCGGCGGCTCGCCCGCCGCCGGTACGCCGAGGCATCGCGAAAGTGGGTCTCCGGCCCGGACTTCTTTCCCAGCAACATCAGCGCCATCATGGCCCTCGCTTTCCGCAAGAGTGGGTGGTGTCTGTGATTCTTTTTCGCTCTATTGAGGTCAGGGTATTCTTTTGAATCACTGAAACCGGGCATTGTGGTGCTGATCAAATGCGCACATCAAGAGGTGACTGGCGAACGTTTTTCGCCTTTGCGCGCACCTGCGAATAGTTCGCCCCATGGGTGCGCCAGGAGGTGCCTCTACCAGGTGTGCCGTCCGTAACCAGCGCCGCATCGACGCCAAGGCCCCTGTTGTATATAGCCTAAAATAACACGCAGCAGGTGGCTTAATCCGCCACAATCTCCGTACGGGGCGGATCGCCTGGCCATTTTCCTCCCTGGCCTCGCATGCGGGTGTCCTGCAAGCTTCTTCGTGGCAGGGAAGCTGGATCCAACATCCGAGCAACCGTTCAGTACGGCAACCGAACTCGCGGCAGGGGAGCTGGCATGGCGGTATATGCGTCCTATGGCATCGACATCACGATGAACGACGAGACGGTCAACGCCCTGAGCCAGGGCGGGTACAAGCTGTACGGCTTCAGGGCAGTGAAGAGCACCACCGCCAACGGAAGGCCCTTGACCTGGTTCAAGACCAGTAATTACGCCAAGAAGACCGAGATCACGTGGGAGAAGGTATTCGGGGCGTTCACCTCAAAATCGACCATCATCGATGGCGGTAAGATCGAGGCAAGCAATTCCTACCCC
Organism: Streptomyces albofaciens JCM 4342; assembly: GCF_008634025.1. Taxonomy (NCBI): domain Bacteria; kingdom Bacillati; phylum Actinomycetota; class Actinomycetes; order Kitasatosporales; family Streptomycetaceae; genus Streptomyces; species Streptomyces albofaciens. The sequence goes on from NZ_PDCM01000002.1 coordinate 4,387,278, forward strand.
ATCGACCTGGGTCAGAAGCTGGTCGTCGAAGAGCCCACCGGTACCGGTCACGTCGAAAAAGAAGGGACTGCGGGGGCCATATCCATCGTCAACAGGACCACAACGCGATTCACCAGCGGCATCGCCCAGGAAAGCAGGGTCGGAGGAGCGACAACACTCAACCCCCTGTGCGCGTTTCCGCTGTACGGCAATAACCTCAACATGTTCGTTCCGGTGGAGAAAGTGCTGCTCTTGTTCGCCAGCACACCCATCGACACGGGCGTCGTGATTGAGAGGTCGTTCGGTCCCGGGATCCTGGTCGATTTGACGGAAGCGGAGAGCCGTTCGGTCACGTACCACATCGACGAGGGCTGGGGCCCCGCCGATGCGCTATGGGCGACCCTCATCCGGCCGGACGACAATATCGTGGGGTGGCTGATCGAACCCAGCCAAGAACTTTCGCTGGCAGCGGCACGCGAAGTGCGGGAGAGGTAGCCAGCACCCCCGGCTGAAGAGGCTCACAGCGCCTCCTATTCCTGTGATAGGAGGCGCTGTGAGCCTCGGCCATGCCGTCACCACCGCACTTACAGAAGGGCGAATCCCCCAAATCCGCCCGCAGGCGTCCTGGTGCGTCGTTCCCCGTTGCCCGCGGAAGAGCGGGGCTGCCTCCACAACATGCGGACAGGGCAAGCCGACTCCCGGTGCGGAGGAGAGCGCGGGCTGCAGCCGCCACTTGGCGCGGGTCCATGACGGCTGTCGATTTGCGCGACCGGTCCGGTGATGCGCCGGGCTGTTTCCCGCTACGGCCCGAGGGCGTGGGCGAGTGCTTCGTCGAGCAGCTGCCGTAGGGCGGAGGAGGTCGGTGCGAGGGCGGTGGCGAGCAGTGCCGGGCCGCCGGCCAGGGGCGTGAGGACGGCGCAGCCGTCTTTGGTCCCGTCGCGGAGCAGGACGGGGCCGCGGGGGACGTTCATCTCCGGGCCCACGACGAGGATCTGGCCGATGGCGCGGTGTCCGCCGAGGACCGCGGGGCTGTCCCATCCGGGTTCGGGGTTCCCGTAGGCGGTGTGCTGGTCGAGCAGCGTCCGTCCGTCGTACCGGACCCGGAGGCGGCTGACGAGGTGGCCCGGCTCCTCGTCGGCCCTGCCCAGAAGCTGCTCCTCGCGCAGCAGCAGGCGTGCGGTGGCGGCGAGGCTGACCGTGCAGGTCTGGTGCAGGTTGCTGCCGGCGGCGCTGATCAGCGGCTGGGGCAGCCAGCGCAAGGTGGCGCCTTCTCCGGCGGTCAACCGCACGTCGTAGGTGGCCGGGGCGGTGGTGGGGCCGCGCAGGGCGAGGGTGGCGGTGGCCGTGGTGACGTCCAGTTCGGCCCGGTCCTGGGCGGCGATGTCGAGCGTGAGCCGGTCGCCGCCGAGCGGGGCACTCATCGCACCGATGATGCCTACCCTGGCGGCTTTGCCGCTGTTGCGCAGGCGGCGTAGGTGGAACGGGCCGTCGCTGCGCAGTTGCGGGAGCGTGGTGACGCGTCCGTTGTAGGTGGCGCGGATGCGGGCGGTGGCACACACGCCGTGCGGGTGTCCGGGGGGTTCCTCGGCGTCGGCCGCCTGGGGGCCCGTTTCGCACCGGGCCTTGGGCCGGGTGGGGCGGGTGCCGGTGCTCATGCGGCAGTCTGCGTGCGCCAGCGGGTGAGGTGGCCGGTGACCCAGTCGGCGACCTCGCGGATGCCGCCGTCCGCGGTGAGGCTGGTGAAAATGACGGGCAGGTCGCCGCGTTGCCGTTGGGCGTCGGCGGCCATGGTGGCGAGGTCGGCGCCGACGTGCGGGGCGAGGTCGGTTTTGTTGACGATCAGGAGGTCGGCGGTGGTGATGCCGGGGCCGCCCTTGCGGGGGATGTCGTCGCCGCTGGCGACGTCGATGACGAAGATCTGCACGTCTACCAGGCCCTTAGAGAAGGTGGCGGTGAGGTTGTCTCCGCCGGATTCGACGAGCACGAGGTCGAGGGGATGGAAGGTTTCCTCCAGGTGTTCGACGGCTTCGAGGTTGGCGGAGATGTCGTCGCGGATGGCGGTGTGCGGGCAGGCGCCGGTCTCCACCGCGGTGATCCGCTCGGGCGGCAGTACGGCCTCGCGCCGCAGGTACTCGGCGTCCTCGCGGGTGTAGATGTCGTTGGTGACGACGGCGATGGACCAGCGGTAGCGCAGGGCGCGGCAGAGCGCGGCGACGCCGGCGGTCTTGCCGGAGCCGACGGGCCCGCCCAGCCCGACATGCAGGGCGCGGCGGCTGCCGTCGGGGCGGAGCGGCTCGGCGCTGTGGGTGTGGCGCTGCGGCATGGTCTCGGAGTGGTCGATGTGCACGGAGAACTCCAGGAGGGGGAGGGTTTCAGGAGGCGAAGAGCCGGACGGTCCAGGCAGCGTGCTGTTCACCCGTGATGTCCAGCAGCGGTGAGGAGGCCGACGGCAGAGCGTCGATGCCCTCGGCCGTGACGCGGTCCGCGGCCTGGGCGGCAGCGGTGGCGACGGCGTCGGTATCACGGCCGAGGCGGGCCAGCAGCCGGGTGGCGTCGAGCGGGTCGAGGCTCAGCAGGCGCACCGCCGCGGTGGCCGGGCCGCCGGTGCTCTCGTACGCGGCGGCGTAGGCGGCGTCCAGGGGGGTGAGCCCGGCGGCCCGGGCGGCGAGGCCCAGCACGATCGGCTGATGGGCGCCCCGGGGGCGTTGGGCGGCCAGCGTTTCCAGGTCTGCGGACGGGAAGGTGGCACGGACGGCGCGCATCATCTGCCGGCCGAGCCTGCGGGCGACGGTGCGCAGCGCGGGGACGGGGGTGCGGGCGTCTGCGGCGTCGTCGAGCAGCAGCGGGTCGACTCCGGCGGTGGCCGCGGCGGCCAGGCCGGCCGTGGTCAGGCCGGTGGTGTGCAGCCGGCCGCGGCAGAAAGCCTCCAGGCTGTCGGTGTCGTGGACGGCTCCGTGGACGACGGCGGCTTCCACGCCGCCGGAGTGGGCGTGCCCTCCGGCGGGGAAGCGGCCGTCGGCCAGCAGGAGCAGGGCTGCACGGCTCATGGGTGAGCGGCTGCCTTTCGCAAGGGTGGACGGTTTGCCGAGTGCGGGCGGGCATGGCCTGCCCGTCCGGGTGCCCGGCCGCGTGACGGGGGTTATCGGCGGCCGGGCAGGTGGCGGCTTCAGAAGAGGAAGTACCGCTGTGCGAGGGGGACTTCGGTGACGTAGGAGCGCGGCACGGTCGCCCCGTTGAGTTCGGTATGGGTGTCGCTCGTGGTCGCCCCGCCGATGGTGACCTCGAAGCTGTTGTGGTCGACTTCCAGGCTCTTGGGCACGGTGTCGTTCAGCTTCATGTGAGCCTTGGTGACGTGCCGGGTGCTGGTGATGTCCGTGAACCTCTTGTCGAGGCCCAGGCCCCCCACCCGTACCTGCACATCGGTCCCGCTGCTGTCCTTCACGGTGACGACACGGATGTTCAGTGTGTCGGCCACGCCCGGCGCCACGAAATTGTAGGAGTTGTTCCGAGAAGAGCGGCCGGTGGAGCCCCAGACCGGGCGCGGCAGATAGGGCTGCGGCGTGGTGATCGACGCGTTGGCGTCACCGACCTGCCCGTAGGCGAGCTGGCCGCCTTTGAGGAGCAGGTGCGGTTTGACGCCGAAGAACTTCGGTTCCCACAGCACCAGGTCGGCGAGCTTGCCGGTCTCCACCGAACCGACGTAGGTGTCGATGCCGTGCGTGATCGCCGGGTTGATCGTGTACTTGGCCACGTACCGGCGCGCGCGGAAGTTGTCGTCGGGCTGCCGCTGCTGGTCGTTGAAGGAGTGGTCCGTGTCGTCGGTGACCGTGCGGACCTTCGCGGCTTCGAGGTCCTCCTTCAGTGGCCCGTAGCGGCCCTTCATGACGTGCGCGGTCTGCCAGGTACGCATGATCATCTCGCCGATGCGGCCCATGGCCTGGGCGTCGGAGGACATCATCGAGATGGCGCCCATGTCATGGAGGAGGTCCTCCGCGGCCATGGTGGACGGCCGGATCCGGGAGTCGGCGAAGGCCCTGTCCGCCGGGATCTCCGGGTTGAGGTGATGGCACACGATCATCATGTCGACGTGCTCCTTGACGGTGTTGACCGTCAGGGGACGGGTCGGGTTGGTCGAGGCCGGCAGCACGTTCGCATCCTTGACCAGCTCGATCATGTCCGGCGCGTGACCGCCGCCGGCACCTTCGACATGGAAGACGTGGACCGAGCGGGCCTTCTTCTCCGTGAACCTCCCCTCCGCGTCCCTGGCGTCGCCGGTGAAAGCTGCCCGGGTGCTCTCCAGGAACCCCGACTCGTTCAGTGAGTCGGCGTGCAGGGCGAGCTGGATTCCGCGCTCTTCACAGATGTCCAGGGCCCGGTCGATCACCGCGGGGGTGGCGCCCCAGTCCTCGTGGACCTTGAAGCCGCAGACGCCGGCGTCCACCTGTGCGTTGAGCTCGCGCTTGTTCATCGTGCTGCCCTTGCCGAGCAGGCCGATGTTGACCGGGAACGCATCCAGCGCCTCGAAGAGCCGCCGGATGTGCCAGGCGCCCGGGGTCACGGTGGTGGCCGTACTGCCTTCGGCCGGCCCGGTGCCGCCGCCGATCAAGGTGGTCACCCCCGAGGCCAGCGCCTCGTGGATCTCCCCGGGGCAGATGAAGTGGACATGGGTGTCCACACCGCCCGCGGTAAGAATCCGCCCGTTGCCGGAGATGACCTCGGTACTCGGCCCGACCACGAAACTCACCGGCGTCACCGGAACCGCATCGCCGATGGCCGTACGGTCCGGCCTTTCGAACCGGTGGCTCGGGATCGGATCCATCGTCTCGGGGTTGTACGCCTTGCCGATGGCCGCGATCCTGCCGTCGCGGACGCCGATGTCGGCCTTGACCACGCCCCACCAGTCCAGGATCAGCGCGCCGGTGATGACGGTGTCCACGGGCCTGTGGCCGGTGTCCCTGCCTCTGCTGTCCTTCCCGTCCCTGGCGAGGTGCGACATCCCCATCGACTCGCGGATCACCTTGCCGCCGCCGAAGACCATCTCATTGCCGCTGTAGGACGGGCCGCCGCTCCAGTCGGCCTCGATCTGCAGCGTGAGGTCGGTGTCGGCGAGCCGCACCCTATCCCGCGTGGTCGGCCCGTACAGCGTGGTGTACTCCGCCCGCGTCAGTTCATTGCTCGGCTTCGGCTCGCCCTTGTGACCCTTCGGCGTCCGACCGCGGCCTTGCGCCTCCGGACTGCTCATCGGACGATCCCTTCGCGAAGCCCCTGGATCTTGGTGAGGTCGCTGGTGTCGCTGTCGTCGGCCGTGACGTCCCCTTCAATCTGCACCAGTTCCACACAGCACTCGTCGCCCGGTTCGAAACGTACGGACGTGCCTGCGGCGATGTTGAGCCGTCGGCCCCTGGCCGCATCGCAGTTCCATAGGCTGCGGTCCCGGGGAGCGGCTTGACCGGCGGGAACCTCGACGCCGACGACCTTCAGCCCCGGGTTGACCTCGGCGAAGTGGTAGTGGGATCCGACCTGGATGGGACGGTCCGACTCGTTCTTCACCTTGATCTTCGTCCTGCCCGGCCCCGGCAAGGTGGTGGCGTCCGTCTGTAGGCTGACGCCCTGTGTGTCCCCGTCGAGGTGCACGTTGAAGTGGATCGCGTCGTACCGGCGGGCAGCCTCGTCGTCCTCCTCGCCGCCCGCGGACGAGGTGCCGGTGTCGTCGCAGTCGACCGGACAGCTTGGCTTGCGGGGCGGCTGGGGGTGCTCCACCTTGCCCGGGTGGACCCCCGGCTCCTCTTCTGCTGCGGCCTCCGGGATGGGGTCGTGGATGGTGACCAGTTTGGTGCCGTCCGGGAAGGTGGCCTCCACTTGAACGTTCTTGATCATCTCTGGGACGCCGTCCATCACCTCGTCCCGGGCGAGCAGATGCCGGCCCGAGTCCATGATGTCGCTGACCGTCTTGCCGGCGCGCGCGGCCTCGAAGACGTGCACCGTCAACAGCGCCATCACCTCGGGGTAGTTGAGGAGCAGCCCACCGTCGCGGCGCCGCTGCGCCACGTCGGCAGCCACATGGATCAGCAGCCGCTCCTGCTCATGCGGAGTCAAATGCACAGTGCATCCTCCCCTTTGACCGGACAGTGTGCGCGGCCGGGCATGCCGAAGGGCGCGGAAGACGTTCCCCGGATGACTCCAGACGCTCTCTGATCCTCACTCGGAGAAGTCGACGACCTGGCTGGAACTCTGAGCATGTACTCGATCAGGTGAATCCGGTTCGCTGCTGCTATATCGCTCGCTGCTGTCTGGTCCACGAGCCATGCGGCCAGGCACGGACTGTTCGGCTTGTGTTGGGCATTCCCGCGCACCGCGCCATACCCCTCAGCGTGCCACCCGTCTTGACGATTAACCGAAACGAAACGATCCGCTACTCGCGCTCACGACTGTAGGGGAAGTCGAGGCGATCCTGTCGTTTCTCCACATGATCGCGGACGCCTACCTGCAGACCAGTCGACGAGGTGGCGGCGCGCATACGCCAACCCTCCAAGCGCATCGGGAGGGCTCAACCAGCCGACGGGGCAGGGCTGCGCGAAGGGCGGTTGACGCATCAGCTCCAACGGCAACCGCGAAGTCCGCCATCCTTCCGTCAGCGCCACTGCGGCGGAATACTGGCCATTTGCATCAGAAAGCCCCAGGCTCGGGCTTGTGCTTCAGGGCAGACCGCGGGGCTCCCTGGCCCGCCCGCTATTCGCAACGGCCCGCGCGCCTTCCAAAATGTAGTCGTTGAGGCTGGCATGAGCGCCGCAGGCAGAGCAAATTGCATGGCTGAGAAGTCCGTAAGTTCAGCGGGGTACTCCGTCGTCGTAGCCGTAGACACGACAGCTACTTTCAAAGTGGTCGTGCTGTTTCGTCATCGGGTAGGAGGTTACTCGTAAGCAGCGGACTTTTGTGAGCGTTTGCGCGCAGTGACGACAAGTGCCGTCTCCGAGGCTGCCCCGGAGACGGCATCGCATAATTAGCTCAGGGGCAACTGCTGTGGCTCACCTGTCGCTTCCTTGCGCTGCGGGGGTGGAGCGTCCGGCACGTCGCGGTGTGTGCGGAGCCACCAGGCGAACTGCCAGTTCCGGCAGGTGCGGTACCGGTACGACGACCGGCGGGGCGCCTCCTGCGGAATGCTGTGCTCTCCCCATCCGGTGACAGGCACCGCATTGGCGAGCCGTACGCGCAGGCCGCCCACGAGGGCGTCGCCCTCCCACGTTGCGCCCGGCGAATACTCAAAAGCCAAGTGGGCGTTGCGGGCCCAGTCCCACGGGATGGGCAGAGCACACAGGTACCAGGCGGCAGGGGGATTTTCTGCAGGCAGGTGCAAGGTCTGGGTGCGCCGTTTCGGGTTGACGTTGTGGCGGTCGCACTCTGCGAACACCTTCAAACAGTGTTGGGTCAGGTCGAGTTGGCGCACGCCGGCCAGCCACATGATGCGGTAGCTGGCGCGGCTCTCTATCTCTATGCGAACCCTTTTCGGGGTCGCCAATGATTTCATTCCTCTACCCCTCCAAAATGGCATTCCTATTCTTGATCAATTCTATCAGAATTCCCACAATTCCCTCATGTTTGTTGTGTCGGAATTCGTTGGGGTAGGGCATGTTGAATTCGTTATCGAGGGCTTCCTTGTAGTCCTCGATCGGGAAGGGGCGGGGCTTGCGGCACACCGCCTTGAGCGTGGCCCGGGTTGTGTCGCTCAGCTCCACTTCCTCGAAGTAGCGCGACAGCAGCCCCCGCAGCGACTCGGGCGTGTGATACCGGATGCGTTGCCACTTCCCCCGCGTGAAGCGCATGTCCACGTTGTGCGCATCAAGGAAGCTCAGCCGGGTCGAGTCGCGGCTGATGGAGTGTTCGGAATTCTCGTAGGCCAGCTCCCGGTCCAGGTTGCGCGTGCCGATGCACACCTGCCCGTCCGCCGCGCACAGCGCGTTGACCGCCAGCAGCACCCAGTGCTGGTACTCCAGGGACGTCGTCGCGTTGATCACCGAGTCCAGCACCACGACCTCGAAGAGGCCGTTCGCACGCAGGTCGCGTTCCAGGCCGCGGATCTGCCCGACGATGCTGCGAATGTCCAGCGCGTACTTGCCCTTCAGGGTGCGGTACGGCTCGTAGTCCTGCACCCGGTAACCACTCGAACGCAGGTGACGGGCATAGTCGCCATGGCCGGCACCGAAGTCCACCACCCGGTGCGAGGTCGTCAGCCACGGCAGCACCAGCCGCTCCCACACCTCCGACTTGTAGCGCACCTGGTCCTTCTTCGCCTTCGAGGAGTGCTCGCGAAGCCGGTTGGGCTGAACGATGTGCTGGTTCCACACCGGCGCCTGCTCCTCCAAGCCGGACCAGTCGTACACGCCATACTCACCAGTGAGGTCTTCGACGAGCTGCCCAGCGTCGAACGAGGCCACCGTCCACGCCAGCACGTCGAAGCGTTGCGTCTTGGCGACCGCCGCGTACTCCGCGTTCAGCACGACGCGGCCCTGGTCATCAATGACGACCGACCCCCACGGCCCATGCGCCGCCGTCATGAACGCGATGGCCTGCTGGAACGGCAGGTTCTTCGACTCCTCCACCTCGATGGTCTGCCACGGAATCCAGCACCACTCGCCAATCGGCCCCGGCTCCGCGTAGACCACCGACGACTCGGTCTCGACCCTGTTGTGAAGGAGGTTGAACTTGATCTCGTCCTGCAGCCTGACTTTCTGCGGCAGGATCATTGCCGGTGTCGTCGCCTGCCCGATCGCCTTGAGGCCCTTGGTCCTCTGGTGGCCAGCGACCAACGTCCCGTCCGCATTCAAGATCACTGGCTTGACCACACCGTGGCGACGCAGCGAACCCTGGAGACGCGTGAACGACTCCTCGGACAGGTGCCGCGGGTTGTAGTCAGCCGGGCGGAGCTTCTCCAGCGGATACGCCGGGTCGAAGCGCACGTCGAGACGGTTGCTCACGCCACGTCCCCCTCACGGGCCTGGTGCTCCTCGTTGAGAACATGCCATCCGAAGCCCATGTCCGAGTCGTGCGCGTCGACGAACTGCCGGTACAGCGCGTCCAGCAGTTCAACCTCGGCTTGCGTGATCCGCACTCGCGTCGAGGACCACTGAAGGTAACCCCACTGCAGGTAGTCCACCGTGGCCGCAGCGCCCGTCCCGGCTCCGTCGGTCGGCAGCTCGATCGGCGCCGGCAGGGCGGTGTCATCGAGGAGCTGGTCCAGCTGCGCCTGGTCGTACCCGGTGCCCTGGAGGTCAGGCAGGTCGGTGAGGATGTCGGCGAGCAGCGCCGTGTCGTACCCGGCCAGGTCGTTGGTGCGGTTGTCGACGATGGCGATCTTCGCTGCCGCGTCGTCGTCCACGTCGAGCCAGGTAACCGCGATCTCGTCCCAGCCGAGCCGCTTGGCCGCCTTCAGTGTGTGGTTGCCCGCCAGAACCTCATTCGGCCGCCCGGTAAGCGAGCCCTTGTTGACGACGATCGGCCGGTACTGGCCGTTCGTGGACAGCGACTCGGCGATCGCATCGAGATCACCGGTGCGCGGATTGCGGTGGTAGGCGGCGAGCTGATCGACAGGTACGGCCAGGTCCGCGAGCGAGGCCGGGATACGAGAGGTGGACACGGAACTCCAGCCCCACGCCCGTATTCGAGCCTAAACGACCAAAGACGGGGCCAAGCACCGATTGCTGGACGGCGTCCCAGCTTCTTGTCGGTCAGGCCAGAACCCCGGCGCGTGCGGCAAGACCACGTAGTTCCGGCGTGGTGCGCCCGGAGACCAGCAGCCCAGAGATCAGCGACTTCACCGCGGGGCGCGCGTGGGTCTCTTCCGGCGCTTGCTGTTCGGCGGCCAGCAGCGCGCGGACGCATTCGTCGCGGCGGCCGCGTTGAGCGAGGGCGGTGGCAACGTCTGTGTGGTAGCGCGAGCGCCGCTCGTCGCTGGGCAGGGCCCTGGGCGAGAGGGCGCGGGCCGCGGCGAGCGCCGCTGCCGGGTCGCCGGCGGAATTTTCTGCGGAGATCAGGTGAAGCTGGACGGTGACGGGGCTGAAGCCACCGCCGTGGTCGCGGAGCAAAGTGGGTCCTCCGAGATCGTCGGCGATGGACGCGGCCTCGGCGGTCAGATCGCGCATGCCGTCGCGGTCGCCGTTGCGGGCGGCGGTGTAGGCCGCGGACTGAATGAGCAGGCCGCGCTGAGCAGCGCCCCGCCGTCCGGCGGCGCGCAGGGCGGGGTCGTCGGCGGCGGCCAGGGCGAGGGAGAGCGCCTGATCGTGCCAGTGGGCTTTGCGTGCCAGGACGGCAAGGTTTCGGGCGGCTTCTGCTACCGCGAGTGGGTCATTGGCGGTGGTGGCGAGCTGGCGGGCGCGGTCGGCGGCCATCCAGCCGAGCTGCTGTTCGTCGAGTTTGATGAGCATGCGGGTGGCCAGGGTGTAGCTGTGGGCGAGCAGCAGGTGATGCTCGGGGTTTTCGCTGCTGGTGGTCAGCGCGTGCCCGGCCTGGATGAGCCGGGGCAGCCGGATGGCGAGGCTGGCGTACTGACAGGTGTGGAAGTCGGCCAAGGCGCGGGACAGGTCCCGGTCCAGGGTTTCGGGCCGCACGTCGGGGAGCCGTTGGCCCAGACCGAGCATCGCATCCCGTAGCCGGCTGACGAGGATGTCCCCCAAGGCTGCCTCGTCGGTGGGGGCCGTATCGCCGCTCAGGAGCGGGGCGCCTGCGGCTGCGGCGGCCGTGACCGCCAGGTTCGCCAGCAACTGCCGTCGCCGCACTGCTGCTTCACCATCCTCCTGCCGGGGGCTGCCCACTGTATGGGCGGGAAGGCGGGGGTACGCCGAGATCGGTGCGACTACCTGGCCGTGTCGTACCTCGGCCACAGGCGCGGGAGCGGCGAGACCGAAGGACTTCAAAGGGATGCCCAGGGTGTGGGCGAAGCACCGCAGCACGGCCACATCAGTCATGGGGGAGATGCCGCGCTCATAGCGGGAGACCTGGGCCGTGGAGTACCCGGTGAGCCGCCCGAGGTGCGCGAGGGTCCATCCCTTCTCCTTGCGCGTTCGCCGTACCAACTCCCCGGGTGAGGGTGAGCAGGCTGTAGAGGCAGGATCTGAGGTACTGGTCATCACACACCCCGTCCGCTTCGAGAGCCGAAGCCGCGCTGTCGCCGTAGAGATACCCAGCCGGTGTGGCCAGACCCTTTTGCATCGGATGCAAAAGCGTTTGCATCCCCCGGCAGCACCCCTGCCGACACCTTCCCCCGTGCGGTGACGTGGACGTGCGGCGGCCGGCAACCGGCAGGCCGCCCCTCAAACCCTGGAGGAATTGGTGCAGCCCTTCTCCGCCACAGCGCCCGCGAGGCCGGCCGCCGACGCCCGCCTCGCCCCGTCGTACTTCACCGACACCGACGCTCTGCCCCCGGGCCTTGCTGGTCTGCTGGCCCAGTGCCGCACCGTCTTCGACATCAAGGCCGCCCTGGCCACTCTCCTCGACGCCCCCGACCCCGCGCACCCCTTGGCCCGCGGAGGCGGGCACATCGAAGACGGCGCCTTGGTCCACGGGCCGGTCACCGTGCAGCCGGGTGCGCGCATCGAGGCAGGCGCCCAGGTCATTGGCCCCGTGGTGGTGGGGGCCGGGGCCATCGTCGCCGCCGGGGCTCTCGTGCGTGACCACAGCGTCATCGGCCCCGGCTGCCGGATCGGGTTCGGCGCAGAGATCACCCGCAGCCTGCTGATCGGGCACGTGTTCATGAAGCACCCCAGCTTCATCGGCGACTCGGTGGTCGGACGGCGCGTCAACATCGGATCGTTCTGCTCCACCACCGCCCTGCGGTGCGACCGCGGACCGGTCGCCGAACCGGCCCTGGACGAGATCACGGTCACCCTCGACGGGCAGCGGATCGGCACCGGGCAGACGAAGTTCGGCGCCGTCATCGGCGATGAGGTGGCCCTGCCCGCCGGAACCGTGCTGGCTCCGGGCACGCTCATCGGCCCCGGTACGGTCCTTTACCCGCGCGATCACATCGGCGGCTTCCTGCCCGCCGGCTCCCGGATCCGGTGAGCGCGATGACCCTGACCCCGCTCTGCGCCGCACACGACACCGCCGTCCTGCGCGTGAGTGGCGGCCACCGGCTGACCGGCCGGATCCCCGTCCAGGGCAGCAAGAACATAGCCCTGCACCTGTACGCCGCGGCGCTGCTGGCCGACACCCCCGTTCGCCTGACCGCCGCGCCGGACATCATCGACACCCAGGTATGCGCCCAGATCCTTTCCCGCACGGGAGCCGCCGCCACCGCCGACAACGGCCGGTTCACCGTGACCCCGGCCACGACGGTTCGCCCGGTCATCGACGCCGACCTGGGCCACCGTGTGCGCACCACCGCCGTCCTGGCCGCCGCCGTCCTGGCCCGCGCCGGGCAGGTCGTCTTCCCCTACCCGGGCGGTGACGCCTTTTGCCCACGTCTGATCGACCGGCACCTGGCCGCCATGCAGGCCGCCGGCGCCCGCGTCACCGCCGACACCACCGGCATCCATGCCCGCGCCCCGCAGGGGCTGCGCCCGTTCACCGTGGATGTGGCCACACCGTACGGGCCCAGTCTGGGCGCCACGGTGACTGCCCTGCTGCTCGCCGCCCGCACACCGGGCACCAGCCGCATCACCCACCCGTCCGTTGAACCCGAAGTCACCGAGACCGCCCGCTTCCTCGCCGAGCGCGGCGCCACCGTGCACGCCGACCAGGACGGCCTGCACGTCACCGGCAGCGACTGGATCGCCGGAGGGACGTTCGCGGTAGCCGGTGACCGCATCGAAGCAGCCACCATGATCATGATGGCTGCCGTCACCGGCGGCAGCATCACCCTCGATGGCATCAGCACCGCAGACCTCCCCCGCGGGCTCACCGACGTCTTCACTGCCGCCAGCCTTAAGGTCGCCGACGGCGCGGACGGCGCCCTGCGCGCGCACCACCACGGCCTGCGCGCCGTGCAGATCGCCACCGGACCGCACCCCGGCGTGCCGACCGACACCGCACCCCAACTCGCCGCCCTGCTCACCCAGGCACGGGGCACCTCGCTGATCACCGAGCGGGTGTATCCCCGCCGCGACACGCACTGTGCGGGACTGCGCGCCCTCGGCGCCGACCTCACCTCCCGCGGCCCGGCCCTTCGCGTCCGCGGGCCCGTGCGCCTGCGAGCGGCGCAGGTCGCTGCCGGGGACATCCGTGCGGTGACCGCGCTGCTGATCGCCGCCCTCGCCGCCGACGGCACCTCTACGATCCGGGGAACTTTCCATCTCCGGCGCGGCTACGGACACCTGCTGGCCAACCTCGCCACGCTGGGGGCCGACATCACCCTGACTACGGAGGCGCCCTGATGCCCGTACCGTTTCCCGCCGCCGACACCGCCCGCCTGCACGAGACCCTGACCGCCGTCATCGACGACGGCGCCAGCCCCGGCGGCGTCGTCATCTGCGGCACCACCGACGGCCAGCAGCGCATCCTGACGGCCGGCACCGTCGCCCCCGAATGCGGCGATGCACCCCCCACCGCCGAGACGGTCTACGACATCGCCTCCCTGACCAAGGTCGTCGCCACCTGGCCCCTGACCGGCCGCGCCCTCGATGCCGGGCTCCTGGGCCTGGACGGGCCAGTGTGCACCGCCCTGCCGCCGACGACCGGCGAAGCCCCCAGCGGCACCCCGACCATCCGGCAGCTGCTCACCCACACCTCCGGCCTGCGGGCCTCCACCCGCCTGGACCACTACCGCAACACCAACACCCAGCTGCACGAGCTGCTGATGCGCGAACCACTGGAGACCGACCCCGGACCGCACCGCTACATCAACCGCGGCTACATCCTGCTCGGCCTGGCCCTGACCCACCTCCACCAGACGCCCCTGGACATGCTCGGCCGTGAATTGTGGACCGGCCTGGGCATGCACCGCACCTGCTACGGCCCCGTCACCCGGTCCCAGAACGTCGCCCCGACCGAACAGCGCCTGCCCGGCGCCCCCCGGATCTGGGGCGCCGCCCACGACGACAACGCCGCCCTGATGGGCGGTATCGCCGGCCACGCAGGCGTCTTCTCCACCCCCGGCGACCTCGCCACCTACGCCCACGCCCTGATCACCGCCTACCAGGACGGCGGTGCACTGGGCGGCTGGCTGCGAGCCAGCCTGGTCCCACACGCCCCGATCGAGCCGGGCCTCGACCGCGGCCTGTCCTGGGTCCTGGCCGACGGCGGCCGCACCGCCTACCACCACGGCTTCACCGGAACCAGCCTCTACCTGGCCCCTGACACCGGCCGCTACCTGGTCATCTGCACCAACGCCGTCTACCACGGCGCCGCCCGCACCCGCATCGCACCCTTGCGATCCCTCGCCCTCAAGACCATCTCCGCCATCTGACCTCCGGGAGGGCCCCGATGAGTGAGCTGCTGGCCGACCACACCACCTTGCGCCTGGGCGGCCCCGCCAACCGGCTGCTCACCCACACCGACCCCGCCCACTGGATTGACCTTGCACGCGGCCTCCACACTCCGCCGTTCATCCTCGGCGGCGGCAGCAACACCCTCGCCGACGACGCCGGACACCCCGGCACCGCGGTGCGCATGGCGACCCGCGGCATCACCTTCCGCCGGCACGGGAACAACGTCGTGGAAGTCACCGTGCAGGCAGGAGAACCGCTGGCCGATCTCGTCGCGCACTGCGTCCACGAGGGCCTGTCCGGCATCGAGTACCTTGGCGGCATCCCCGGCACCACAGGCGCCGCCCCGGTGCAAAACACCGGCGCCTACGGCCAGCAGATATCCGACACCCTCGCCCACCTCACCGTCTACGACTGGCAGCAGCGCACGATCACCGAACTCCAACCCGAGCAGTGCGCATTCGGCTACCGCACCAGCACCTTCAAAACCCGGCCCGGCCGCTGGACCATCCTCCAGCTCACGCTGCACCTGACCCGCGCCCAGCACGCAGCACCAGTCACCAACCCCCACCTCGCCGACGCCCTCGGCACCCGCCCGCCCCTGGGGGAAGCCGCCGCAAGCGTTCTCGCCGACCGCTGCCGACGCGGCCTGAGCCTGCCCGACACCGGACTGGACGCACGACAGGCGGGCTCGGTCTTCCTCAACCCGCCCCTCACCCACGCCCAGGCCCATCTCGTCCGGACGGCCGGCGGACCGGTCTACCGCGACGACTTCGGCACCCTTCGCACCAGCGCCGGTTGGCTGCTCCAGCTGACCGGCCACCATCCCGGCAAACGGATCACCCCCGGCGTA
This sequence comes from Streptomyces albofaciens JCM 4342, assembly GCF_008634025.1. Classification (NCBI taxonomy): domain Bacteria; kingdom Bacillati; phylum Actinomycetota; class Actinomycetes; order Kitasatosporales; family Streptomycetaceae; genus Streptomyces; species Streptomyces albofaciens. Next base: position 4,402,524 of record NZ_PDCM01000002.1, read on the forward strand.
CGCTGCTCAACCCGCCGTACCTTGACCCTGACCGCCCACCAAGGGGCGACCTCAGCCGCGTTCACCGCAGCGTTGCAAACGCTGGCTCGCCAGGTCCGGGAAGCCACCACCATCCACCTGCACCCTGAACCCGTCCGGCCCCCTGCTACGTGCACCGTGAACGGCGCGCCCACACGATGAGGTTATGGCCGTACCACCTGTCATCGTGCATCCGCCGTCGCCGACTGGCGGCCGATGCGTCACCGTACGCGGCGAGACCGCCGGGGTCGCGTACGACAGGCGAGACGTGCAGGAGTTCTTGCGGCGCGCAGGAATAGCGGAAGACGCCGACGCCATACCGCTGGACGACCCGCGGCTGGTGGAGTGGAGGGGTGACGGGTCGGAAGAGTGGGGTGGTACTGAGGGCTGAGAAGAACAAAACCGTTCGTTTTGATGCCAACTGAGGCTGATGAGTGGATTCGTGCGTTGGTGGGTCAGGAAGGGGGGCTCCGGGCTATTGGTTCCAAGAGGTGCGATTCGGGCGACGGAGTTTCTGGTCACCTGTGGTGACATGGGCGTCGGTGAGGACGCTCGGGGCTAGGCGGGCTGATGCTCCGGACGGTCGAGCAATGGTCCCTTCCCCGCCGGCCCGCCAGCGCCGGTGCGGATCCGGGCCTGGCCCCGCGGGGCCAGGCCCCCGCCGCGAAGTAGCCACTTCATAACGACGGCGACAATTCCTCACGGGGCCGTTGCGGCCAAGGCGAGAAGGGTGACCGTCAGGCCGGGGGCGCTCAGAGCGCGCGCCGTCTCGGCTATGAGGCCGAACGATCACCCGCACACGAAGCCACACGTGTGCCTCAGCACCGCGGAGCGCCAACTCCAGGTGCGATGCCGCGGACGGCCACTGTGTCGTCCGGGAAAGAGCCGAGGGGAAGTGCGGCTTGTCGCGGTATTCATGGTGCGATGGCCGTGTCGGTGCCGGCCCCGGCTCACCGGTGTCCGCGGCTACGGCGTGGGGACAGGGATCTCGCGGATGACCCTCGAATCCCACGGGCACCAGTCGCAGCCCGGGAGGAAGGCTCCGCACGCCTCAGGCAGGTGGTCCTCGACTTCCTGCATGTTGGCGTCGCAGACTTCGATCGCGTAGTCGAAGAAGTGGATGGTGTCCGGGTCGAGGTGGAAGCTCCACCGCGGGTTGTAGGGCGCCTGCCGCTTGATGATCCTGCCCATGACGTGCACGCGCTCGCGCTCTTCGCCCGACACGATCTTCCGGGCGTGAGCGATCCGTTCATCATCATTGAGTTCGAAAATGAACTCCTGGTCCGGCCGCTGCTGGAATGCGAAGTACGCCGTCGCCATGTTCCCTCCTCAGCTCATCCCGTCCGTATGCGCTGTACAGGGCTATCAGCCTGGATGCCTCGCTTGAGGCTACCGGCCCGCCCGGCCGATGGGATATCACTCGATCGGGTTGCCGGGAAGCGGCCAGACCGTTCGGCACCGCGATGCGGCACGCCGCCTTTCATCCGGTGCGAGGCCAGGACCGCGGACGCATCAGGATCAACCTCAGCGACTCCTGTACCGCAGCTACTCATACCCGCACCAGCCCCCACGCTCGAAAGGTTCATTCACAGCTCTTCGGAGTGCGAGGTTCGTTACCACCTTCGGGTAGGAGCCGCCCGACACCTGGCAATGCGGGCCGTCCGGGTAAGACGAAACCCCGCGGACGGGGGATACCGCGGGGTCTCGCTATCGAACCTAGAACCCATACGGGTGTATGGCGCAACAGTCGTGTTCAGCCGCCGGAGAGTGTGCCGATGTAGCGGGCCCAGACCTCGGCCTCTCCGTCTTCGGTGCCGTGCGCCTTGGCCTCAAAGGCTCCTGCGGGCCGGAAGGCGGCGAGCTTGCCCGTACGCACCCGGTGCGCCTGGTTGGAGGCCCGGTTCATGGTGTCGTGGGTGTCGATGTGGGCCCAGTCGCCGGGACGGCCTCGCAGGGCTTGCGCGGTCTCGTGGGTCTCCTGGCTGCGGTGGGGGATGGGCGGGGTGTCGAACCGTACGTGCATCAGGATTTGCGTTCCCCTGGGTGGTCGGTAGGTGTGGTGACGGTCTCGGCGAGGTGCCGGATGCGGTCGGCTACGCGCCATTGGCCGTCCGCTAGGTGCTCGCACAGCTCGTTGGCGAGCTTGGCGATCTCAGCCAGAGCTGCGTCGAGGTCGGGCGGGGCCTGCTGGTCGGGGGTGGTGCAGGTGGTGTCAGCCATGGAGCGTGCCTTGGTGGGTCAGCGGTTGTTGCAGCGGCAGGTGTTGGTGATCAGGTTGAAGTAGCTGTCACAACTGTTGCACCAGGGGCCGGGTGCCGCAGTGGTGTCCGTGGTGGGGTCGGTGGCTGTCACTGTGTGTTCCTTGTCCATGATTCGGGTAGTTGGGCTCGGGGCCCGGAGGGGGCGAGGGTGGCGACGATGAGACTGAGATCCCTGGGGCGCCACAGCGCGGTTTCAAGACCGCTGGCTGCGAGGTGGGTGAGCCATTCGCGCTGGGCTGGCCGGATGCGGCCGGTGTCCGTCTTGAGTTCGACGAACAGCGTCCGCCGTGTCTGGGGATGTCCGTAGACCTCGTCGGGCCATCCCGCGTCGGAGCGGCGGCTGTTGTGGGTGTGGTACGCCAGCGTCCAGCCGCGTGCGGCGGCGAGCTGGCGGACGTGCCGGCGGAACTGTTCTTCGGTGACGCTCACGCCGCTTTCGTCCCTCGCTGGGCGATGGCCGCTTCGAGGTCGGCTCGGTGCCGGGCTGCGTCCGGGTCCGGCGTCGGGCTGTGCAGCGGACGGTTCGCTGCTGGCGGCGCGGGGCGGCGGTGGCGTTCCTTGAGGAGTTCGGGCAGGGGCGCCCGGTGGTGTTCTTGGAGGATCTCGCTCATGGGGCGGCCGTATCGCTCGGCGATCAGCGCCTCGTACAGCTCTGAGTCGTAGGTGGTGGTTTCGGCAGGCATCTGGTTCTCCGTGGCTGGGCCGGGGCCCGCTGTCGGAGGAGCGGGCCCCGGCCGGAGGGGTGGCCCGTATCGGACGGGCCTTCCGGGCGGGCTGGGCGCGGGGGGTCGCTGCCCGTCCGGAGGTCGGGTTGTTGTGCGGGCCGTGCCTCGGGCCTGACAACGATCACGAATCTAACATGGCCAAAGGCAGCGACCTATTTCCGGGTTCATTGTCAGTCGAGAATGGCCAGCTCGTCCGGGTGGTGGGGGGTGTCCACCGGCGCGCCGGGCCAGCGGACCATGACCAGCGTTTCGCCGGTGATGGGGTCCTCGGCGTGTCCGTTTACGCGCCCGAAAGGGCGCGGCTGGTCCGGATTCCAGCGGATGGGGGTTACGCCGGTACGTGGCTGGAAGTCAGCGCGTACGTCGTTCACTTGACGCTTCCTGTGAGGCGTGAGGTGATCAGGTCCAGGCCCCGCCCCCACGCGGCGGAGACGGGCTCGTTGAACGTGCAGTTGCCGTTCTGGCTCTCTTGGAGGCCGGCCCGCCAGTCTTCTGGGCCTCCCGGTCGGTTGCGGGTGAAGTGCTGGGTTGTGCCATCGGCCAGGGTGAAGCTCAGGTGCAGAGTGCCGCCGGGGCCGGTGGTGGCGCTGGTGCGCTGTCCGGTGGCGAGGGCGTGATGGGCGATTGCGTCGCCAGTGCGCATGATGCGTTCCTCTTATAAGTAGCGGCCTATTTCTCTTTAGTGGAGAGAGCTGTAGCCGTTGCAGGTCTCGCACGTGTCCCCGGTGGCGGGGTTGGTTCCGTCGGAGCAGTTGGGGCAGGGGTGCCACCATCCAGTGCCGCGGCACTGCTCGCACTCGCGGACTTCCTCGTAGGGGCCGCGGAGAAAGGTGACGACGGTGCGGCCTTCGCACTCGTCGCATTCGCTGGGCTCCACCCCAAGGGTGCTGTAGCAGTCGATCGTTGCGAGTGTGGCGAGCATGGGGTCCTTCGGGTGTCGGTCATCTCTTCATCTAGAGTAATTCTACTATGCTTGGTGGGGGTGTCCAGTGCGCCGTCCCGTCGGCCGGAACCGCCCGGCGGGCGCAGGGCGACCGCGACTGGGCCGCACGAAAGGGGGAGTCCCGCTCAGAAAAGAGGCTGCTGCCCCTGGGCGTCCTTCGGTTCACGGAGGCGCGTGCGGTCGGTGTGTACAGGAGGCGCAGCCTCTCCGAAAAGAGCGGGGGTGCCGGACGCGTCGGGGACGGCCGCGATACGCACCGGCCCGGTGGGTATGTCCAGTGTCCACGTGCTGGCAAGGCGGGCATCGAAGTCGGATTTGGTCATGGTCTGCCACTGTGGGCGCTCGGCGTGAGCGGACATTGGAAGCTCCTTCTGGTCGAGAGGGGGAGGGGGCGAGGCGGGGCTCGCGGCCCCGCCCTCTACACGTCAGGCCGCCACCGGCTGAGACTCTGCGCCTGCCACGGCTTCCGGGTTGACCTGGACCAGCTCCTTGGCCTCGGAGTGCGCCTTGGCCTGCTTGAGCTGGAAGCGTGCCTTCGTCAGGGACTCCGCTACGCGGTCCAGCTGCTCCAGGCGCGCGCCGACGCCGCCCTCCAGGGCCTGCGCGAGCTTCAGGGGATCGCTGGCGCCGATCTCGTCCAGCATCGCGCGGACCTGTTCGATCTTGTCGAGCGTCGTACGGGTCTTCTTCTGCGCCGCTGCGCGCTCAGTACGCTGCTCCTCCGTCAGCTCCTCTGTGATCATCAGTACGGCCTGCTCCTGCTGCTGGCGCATGGCGTAGGCAAAGTGGACGATCTCGTTGTCCGAGGCCAGTTCGCCGCGGCTGAACTTGGCGAGCACGGCAGCCTGGTTGGCGTGGCTCAGGGCTGCGATCTGCACTGCCGCCTGGGTGCCGATGGTCTTGGACTCCACGAGTTTGGCGACATCCTCACGCAAGTCCAGCAGGGCCAGGCGGAGCTTGACGTACGCCGTGGTCTTGCTGAAGTCGGCGGCGACGGACTCCGGGGTGGCGCCTTCCTCCTCGTCCAGGATGCGCTGGAAGGCTCGCGCCTCCTCCAGGGGGGTCATATCCTCGCGGTTCACGTTCTCGCTGACCGACCGCTTAAAGCGACGGAGTTCACTCTTCTCGCTGGTGATGGTGGCACGGATCTTGGTGCGCTTGAGTATCTGATGGGCGCGCCACCGGCGTTCGCCGGCGACGATCTCGTAACCGCCGCGCTCGTCGTCGGGCCGGACCTCGATGGCCTGCATGAGTCCGTATTCGTCGATGGAGGAGGCGAGTTCCTGAAGGGCTGCATCGTCGAAGTGCTCGCGGGGCTGGCGGGGGTTGCGGTGGACCTGGCTCATCTTCAGGACGCGCTGCACGGGTTTCTCCAAGAGGTAGGTGGTGAGTTCTTCCCTCAACCGTTAGCTAAATTCTACTATGTTTGAGGGGGGTGTCTACTCGCGGAGCCGCAGGCCAGATGTTGTCTGGCCTGCGCCGACATCGCACCAGTCCAGCCGCTTTGAGGAAAGCAAAGCGCCCGTGGGGCGCCGGTTTCTTCCGGCGCCCCACGGGCTTCCCTTCCACCGCACTACGGGACGCGAGCGCCTAACCCCCGTCTACGCGCTCACGCCACCGCCGCACCTCAACGGGCGCACCCGCTGCCAGGGCGGTAGAACACTCGCGGGCGATCGGGCACTGGCCGCACACCTCGGCCGGATCGCCTTCTCGCACCTGCTTGGACGAATCAACCTGGCTAGCTGTGACACACAGGGCCGCGCTCCAGCGGATCGGCATCGCCAACCTGCCCGTCTCGCCGTGCAGGTAGCTCAGGACACGAGCAGTCGCTGCAAGATCCCGCTCTTCACTGCCCGGTCGACCGCTCCGAGGCTGCTTCGACAGCGCCAAGATGCGCTGTTCATCAATCACTTCACTCCTCGCCAAGTCAGGCTGCTCGTCGCCTGCCCCTCCGTTCGACGCGCCCAACCCCCCGTCCGCGATCACCAAGCCCGAGCGCGGTGCCGGGTGACCGTAGGTGCTGCTCTGCTGATGTGGCCGAGCTGCCGCTCAGTGGCCCATGCCGGCGCCGCCGTCGACCGGGATGACGGCCCCGGTGACGTACGACGCCTCATCGCTGGCAAGGAAGCGCACCGCCGCGGCGATCTCCTCCGGCTGGGCGGCCCTGCCTGCGGGGATCTGCTTGACCATGCTGTCCTTGATCTCCTGCGGCAGTACCGCGGTCATGTCCGTCTCGGTCAGGCCCGGAGTGACCACGTTGGCCGTGATTCCCCGCGAGCCCAGCTCACGTGCGATGGAGCGAGAAAATCCGACCAGTCCGGCCTTGGCTGCCGCGTAGTTCGCCTGGCCCGCTTCACCGCGCAGGCCGACGGTCGAGCCGATGAAGATCATGCGGCCCTTGCGGGCGCGCAGCATGCCTCGCGTGGCGCGCTTGGCCAGCCGGTATGCGGCGGTGAGGTTGGTGCCGATGACATCGCCGAAGTCGTCCTCGGACATCCGCATCAGCAGGGTGTCGCGGGTGATGCCCGCGTTGGCCGCCAGCACCTCGACCGGGCCGTGCGCCTCTTCGATCTGCTGGAACGCCGCCTCGACCTGCTCTGGGTCGGTGATGTCGCACCGGACGCCCAACACGCCGGCGGGCGGCTCCCCCGACCGGTAGGTGACGGCGACTCTGTCGCCGTTGGCGACCATGGCCTCTGCGATCGCCAGCCCGATGCCTCGGTTACCACCGGTGATGAAGACGCTGCGGCTCATGGGTACCTCTCAGTTGCTGCTCTGGTGCTCGGCTCTGCCGTTTGCCGTGGCAGAGCGTCCGAGGGGCCGGTGTCCGGTGCTCGGGCGGCCTCCTGCGGTGCAGCAACCTTCGCATAAAAAGAACGATCGTTATTGATCGCTCCCGGCCACTCAGAGTGACCGATACGAAATGTAGCGGTGGTTGACGAGCCCCTCGAAGCGGCAGATCGCGAGCAATATCCCATTTTGGGCGGGTCGGGGATGAAAAGATGATCATGGAGGCACTTGCGAAGGAGCGTCAAGGGGGCGTTAAGGTCATCGGCGTCTTTCCGATACTTTTACCGTCAAGGAGGGGTAGCGCCCCAATGTCCAATAGGCACCGCGTAGGCGATTTTCTCCGAGAGTGGCGCGCCAAGATGGACCCCAACCTCGTCCCCGGCTTCACCGCCAAGTTCGGGCCCCGAAACAAGCCCGGCCTCACACAAGCCGAAATGGCAGTGCTCACTGGTGTGGCGGAGAGCTGGTACCGGCGCCTGGAAGCCGGTGGCGTCCCGAATCCGAAGACGGTTTGGCTGGAGCGCATCGTGCGCATCCTCGACCTCAATGAAGCCAAGCGATACACCCTGTTCGTGTACGCAAAGGGGCAAGAGCCGCCGCCCCTCTACCGCCCGGCCGCAGTCATCGACCCCTCGACAACCGCAGTAATTCAGGGACAGCCCTGGCCTGCTTACATATCTGACGCATCGTGGGACATGCTCAAGTACAACGACCTGTGCGTCCAGAATTGGCCCTGGGTCAAGTACGGCATCAACATCATGACCTGGTGCCTGACCTACCCCGAAGCCCGGCTGCAGCTGATCGACTGGGAAGAGTCCTGGGCCAAGCCCATGGCGTCCCAACTGCGCCTGGCGCACGAGTCCCAGCCGGAGAACCGCAGGCTCGCCGAAGTCGTAGCCGATATCAAAAAGCGCGACAAGGTCGCAGCCCGGCTCCTTACTGACGACCTCACGAGCGTCACGCACCCAGACGGCCACCGGCGTTGGATGTACCTACCGAACCGTGGTGAAGAAGAATTCGAGGTGATCTTCCGCTGCTACGCACCGCTCAGCGACCGTAGCCAGCGCATGATGTTCATCATGTCGCCCGACTACTCCCTCGCGAGCTGAGCCATTCCCTCAACGAGCCCCATCGTCGTGGAAGGGCCACCTTCTACGCCCGCTTCCTTATACGCGGCGGCAACAGCAGTAAAAAGCCGCTCAGGGTGCGCGAGACCGCCGGCGTGGGCCCCCTTGATCAGGCGGGCCGCGTCGGGCAACTCGACGCCGCTCAAAGCGTATGAAGTGGCGTCTTCGTGGACACGGGCGAGGCCGTCGCGAAAGGTGACCACGCCTGCCCGGCCGCTGATTTCTCCGTGACCCGGTACAAACGTTGTGGCGCCCGTACTCAGTAGCCGATCGCAAGCCGCGATGCACGCGCTGAGGGAATCGGACCACACAATCATGTGGGCGCCGATGAACAATGTATCGCCGGTGAAGACCACCTGATCACCGGGAACATGTACGGCCACGTCACCCTCACTGTGCGCGGGGCCGAGATCGATGAGTTCGACCGCCACCCCGCCAACCTCCAGATCCAGCGTGCCGGTGAACGTACGCGTCGCACCAGTCACGGTGATCCCGCTGAAGTCGAACCCGCCGATGTGCTCAGCGGCGTACGCGGTGACCGCAGACGTCGGAGCCGCCCGGCCGAGCAGCATCATCTGCTCCGGGCTGATCTCTTTGCACACATGCTCGGCCGACGCAGCCGACGTGATGATCTCGGCGTCCGGCAGGAGCTGGTTGCCCCACGTGTGGTCCCCGTTCTGGTGCGAATTCACCACAGTGGTGATCTCCGCTCTGGGCACGGCCGCCTCGACTGCGTTCAACAGCAGACGCGTGCCGGCCAACGTGAACTGAGTGTCCACCAGCAGAGCTTGCCCATCAGAGGCGACAAGCCCGCAGTTGCTGTAACCCCAGGCAGTGCTGTTGTGCATCCACGCCCACGTGGTGGACGACAGCGGAACGAGGGAAGGGGACGACAAAGCAGGCTCCAACTTGCAGGGCAGGGCAACAGACACAGCGGTGCGCCCCAGCCGGCGAGGCGCACGAAAAGAAGATCAGTCGGTGGGGGTACGCCAGTCGATAACGATCCGCTCGTGCGGATCGGCGTGCCGCCCACCCCCCGACGGCATGACACGCACCTTGGAAATCTCCAAGGCGATGAGAGCTCGCTGAGAGGCCCGCGGAGCGGTCTTCCACCACGCGACGAAATCGGTGACGCCGGAGATCGGCACGTCCGCGATCTGCTCCAGGAACCGAAGCCGTGCCCGAGCCTGCCGCAGATCCTCCTTGGTGGCCTTCTGAGCGGCCAGGAACGCCGAGCGCACCAACAGGCCACGCCCGTACATGCCGCCCAGTTCCTTGAACCGCTCCTCGGCCCCGTCGACATGCTCGCGCAGACGTCGTACTTCGGCCCTGACGTCCTCCTGGACTTCAAGCAGCCGCTCGTGGGTTCCCGGGCGCAGAACATCGGCGAGGACCTGCTCGGCTACGGCGTCCTCCAGGCGGCTGGCGTTCATGCGGACGCCACCACACGAAGCGCGGCCCTCCTTGGGGGGCGGGCACCGGTAGCCGGGGTCTGCATCACCGTTCACCCGTGCCCCTTGCATGGGGAAGGTGCACCGCCCGCACTCGGACAGGCCGCTGGTGAGCAGGTAGTCGAACGGTTCGCGAGGCGGTGTCTGCTCGCCGCGGCGCTTAGCGAACAGTGCGTTCAGCCTTTGGTGCTCGTCCGGTGTGAGTACCGTTTCCCCGAAGTCCTCGATGGGCTCGCCGTTCTTGTCGAGGCCCGCCATGAGCGGGTTGAGGATGGCCCGCACGAATGCCTCCGCAGTCCAGGGGTTCCCGCGCGCGTTGGTGTAGCCCTTGTCGGCGAGCTGGCGCACGACCGCGCCTGCGGGCTCGTTCAAGAGCAGTCGTGAAGCGCCCTCACGCAAGCCCTGGGCTTCCTGCTGGTGCAGCTCTCCAGGACGCACGTAACCCGATAGCCGTGCCATGAATCTCCATCCATCGGGAGTGCGACCGCCTTGCCCATAGCGGCCCCTTAGCTCCGTAATAGGCCAATGTACTCGGCTGTCATAGGAGGACTCTCCGTTCACTTGGCGCCGCTAGGTATTTACGCAGGTCAAGTGCAGTGATCGAACACGACATCGAAAAGTGGCCTCCCTCACGTCCAGCTAGTTGGTTGCCTGGGGCTATGAAGGGGTCGAGTGAACTGCCGCGTAGCGACCCACGGAAGACGGGGGTGCGGGCGGCTTCTCGGTAAACAGGCCGCAGCAAAAGATCGGCTAACGCAGTCCAAGCGCCTCCCAGACGGACGCCGTCGCCACCTTCGTCGTATCGCCCAGCGGAATCAGCTTCGCCGGGAACCGGCCCTCCTCGATCAGCCGGTACGCCTTGTCCGCCCCGATCTTGAAAGCGCGCGCCGCCGTCGCCACGCTGATCGCAAGCGGAAGCGCCAGAACCTCCTCCACGGACATGTCCCCACGCTCAGAGGGAGGCGCAACAGAACCAATCGCAGATGTGGTCATAGGTGGTCAAATCCTTCATCCCCGCGCCACCTGACCGGAAGCATACGAGACCCAAGGATGCGCAAGCTCCGCTACAGAAAGATCAGGACACGCAAGGAAACCCCAGCTCAAACAGGAGCCTGCGTGTTCGACGGAACCACCTACAAGCGATGCTCGTGCACGGAGCCGGTACTCGACGACGCCGGCCGACCGGTGCTCAGGCCCGACGGCAAACCCAAGCGCCGCGAGATCGGCTCGGCCTGCCCAGACCTGAAAAAGCGGGACCACGGCTCCTGGGCCTACTACCTCAACCTCCCCGACGGCCCGCGCGGCGAACGACGCCGGCCCCGCAAGAGCGGCTTCCGAACCCAGACCGACGCGAAGGAAGCGGCACAGAAGCTCTGGGACGAGGCCCAGGGCGGGGTCGACATCGACTCCAAGGAGACGGTCGCTCAGTACCTGCGCCGCTGGCTGCGCCAGCGCGTCGACCTCAAGCGCAGCACCCGCAAGGACTACGAGGACTACGTCGAGCGGATCTTCATACCCGCCCTCGGCCACCTCCCCCTGCGCCAACTGCGTAAGCGCCACATCCAGGAGATGTTCGAACAGATCTGGGCCCACAACGAAACCAAGGCAGCCAACCGGCTCGCAGCCCAGCAGGCCAAAGCCGAGTGCGACGATGCCTACCGAGCATGGAAGTCTGCGCCCAAGCCCCGCCCCCCACACCTGCGCCAGCGGTGGGACGAGGCCAAGGCGGCCCTTCGCGAGGCACGCCAGAAGCCACGCAGAGACACAGGCCCGGGCACACAGAAGAAGTTCAAAGACACCCTCTCTGCCGCACTCGACGCCGCTGTCGCCGAAAAGCTGATCACGGAGAACTTCACCAAAGGAGTCGTCCTCCCCAAGTACGAGCGTCCTGAAGCCCTCGTGTGGACGGACGAACGTGTCGCACGCTGGCGCGAGACAGGGGAGATCCCTGGCCCCGTTATGGTCTGGACCCCACAACAGACCGGGCAGTTCCTCGACGGTGCAACCGGACACCGCATGTACCCCATGTGGCATCTCGCGGTCTTCAGAGCAACACGACGCGGCGAAACCGTCGGTCTGCCCTGGACCGAAACGGACCTGGAAGCCGGAACAATCAAGGTCGTCGAGCAACTGGTCATGGGCCGTACCTACAGCGAGGTATGGGAAGACACCCCCAAGAGCCGCAGCGGACGCCGTACCGTCACCTTGGACGACGTGACCCGCGCACTGCTCCGAGCTGTGCGCGAAGCACAGAAGGCCGAGCGCGAAGCCTGGGAAGCAAAGCACCGGGCCGAACCCGAGAAGTACGGGCCCTACGTCAACTCAGGCCGCGTGTTCACCACTGAGGATGGAAGTCCCCACAACCCGGACAACGTCTCGCAAGCCTTCGACCGCCTGGTCAAAAGGCTCGGCCTCCCCCCGATCCGCCTTCACGACCTCCGCCACTGCGCCGCATCGCTGAGCCTCGCGGCCGGCTTGTCCATGAAGGCCATCCAAGCTCTCCTCGGCCACAGCAACTACTCCCTCACCGCCGACACCTACACCTCGCTCATGCCGCAGTTCGACCAGGCAGCGGCGAACGCGCCGGTCACCCTCGTACCGCGAGCTAACGCGACGGAGGAGACGACCGCCCCGAAGCTGACCCTCGTCGTCTCGGCCCCAGAACTAGAAGGAGCTGGGGCCGCGGATCACGACCAGGAGGAAGTCGGTGGCCACTCCGCCCCATGCCGAGTGATGTCAGCGTGAGGGTGTGGTTATGCGTGGCGAGCGCGAATGCGAAGCGTTGGACCAGCAAACGGCAGGGTAGGGCTGACCTGCGGGAACTTGGGTTCGCCCTCCGGCGCCAAGCCGCATTCCGGAGGAGGGGGTGTTCGGGGGCTGTCCGTGGACAGAACGTGGACAGAAGGCCGGGGACAGGCAGGGAAAGATGAGGGAATCCGACGAAGGACCTGCGGCAGAGCAGGCTCCGGAAAGACCTGCCAAGGAGCCCCTGAGCTGGCCAAACGCTCCTTCAGACGGTGTTCTGCCGCCCCTGGAGACCGAGTTGGGGGCCGCTCCGATCCGCTGCTTATCAGGCTCGATTCCCACCCGGAACGCTCTTGTAAAGCGTAGGTCGTCGGTTCGAATCCGACAGGGGGCTCAGAGAGCGGGAAGCCCCAGGCCACCGATGGTGGTCTGGGGCTTTTTGCCGGGATGGGGCGGGATGGGCTGTGTCTACGGGGCCTGCTGCGCCGGTACCTGCATCGGCTCGTCGTCGAGGTGGGACAGCATTGTCCGCAGGCCGGCGATCTCGGCGGACAGTCGTGCGCCCGAGCCTCGCGCCATCGCCTGGCCGAGAGCGGTGCGAGCCTCGTCATGGCGGCCGCTCGCGAGTGCCAGCAAGCCGTACAGCTCGTGCAGGCGCCCTGCGTCCCGAGGCGTGGACCTGCCGTTTCTCGATGAAGCGGCAGCTGCCGAGTCCGCCAGCTGCGACAGACGGCTCAGCGTCTGGCTGGCGGCTACGACCGTTTCGAAGTACGTGGCCTCGACATGCCGGTCGACACTGTGAAGCAGGCCCGCACAGTGGCTGATCTCGTTGGCGCCGCCGAAGCGAAGGGCGAGCTCACAGAGCAGGGCCCAGCTGTCCTGCACCCGCTCTGCCACGTAGTCCGAAGCTCCGGGCGGGCAGTGCGTCAGGGATTCCGAGAGCAGGTCGAACAGCTCGCGGGCGCGGGCCGGAGTGAGGTCTTCGACCAGCTGTTCCCGAGCTTGGTAGTAGGTCCATTTCGGGTTCTGGGGTTCGTCTTCGCGGCACAGTTCTAGGAGGCTGTTGTGACGTTGCAGCTTCTTCTTGGCAGCGATCACCTCTGGTTGGTAGCCGTAGTGTGTGAAGCGGACGGAGACGCGGGCTGTCAGGGGGCAGTTTCCCTCCCGGTCGTAGGGGCGCTCGTGGATCCGGCCCCGGTAGCGGAGAGATGTCCTCGCTCGAAGAGCCCGCGGCAGGTCGCTGTAAATACCGCCTTGGTCGTCGACATCTGCGATCTCCGGGCACACCGCCAGGTCGACGTCGGGCAGTACGAGGTCCAGTACTGCCAGACAACGCCGAAGTGCCCCGACGGATGCAGGCGCCAACTCCTCGTCGGCGTCGACCATGACGACCCAGCCGTCAGTCACGTGGTCGAAGGCCAGGTTTCGCTGTCTCGCGAAGTCCTTTTGCCACGGGCTCTCGACTATGCGCGTGGGAACGCCCGATTCCCGCACCACTTGCAAGGTGCCGTCGCGCGATCCCGAGTCGATGACGAGGACCTCGTCGACGTCGGCAGCCATGGCGTCGATGCACTGGCCAACCCTTTTTTCCTCATCGCAGGTGAGTATCACCGCGGTGATGCGGGGTGCCGGCGCCGCCGAGGAAGGGGGCGGGAAAGCGGTGGCGGGTACGTCCGCCAGACGGGGAGAGACGTCGTAGACGAGGCGCAGGTCCTCTTCCCAAGGAGACGTTGCGGTGTCCCGGCCATGCGACGCGACCAATACTTCACCGAAGCGCATTGCCGGCGCCCTCCATGACTATCTGATCCTGGGCAGTGCTGCCGTCGATTTGGACGATGTGATCGAAGGTGAGGTCGGCGGCATCTGTGTGGGACACCACCACCTTCGAAGCGGGAAGGGATGCGAGATTGCTCCAGATCCTGTGGACAGTTCCTCGGTCGATTCCGCTGAATGCTTCGTCCAGCAGGTAGACGTCCGGAGCGTGCAGCACTGCTCTGGCCAACGCCAGGCGCTGCATCTGTCCGCGGGAGAGGCCGCTTCCGTCCTCCCGAACTCCCCAAGACATACCGCCCGGCAGATCGCGAATCACCTCGTCGAAGCACGCGATTTTGCAGGCCAGTTCAATGGCTTCGTCCTCTGCCGGCTTGCCCAGGGTCAGGTTCTCCCTGAGCGTGGCGGTGATCAGCAGTGGGCTGTCGCTGAGGTAGAGGACACGGTCCCTGAGTTCGTTCTCCCGTAGCTGCCTGCTGTCCCGTCCGTTGACCGTGACGGTCCCGTGGTAGTCGGAGAAGAAGCCTGCGATTGCCTTCAGGGCTGTGCTTTTGCCTTGGCCGTTGGCGCCGACTATCAGCGTCGTGGATGCCGGTTCGATGGAGAGTCGGAGATCCTTCACCGCCGGACGCGAGGAGGACGGGTAAGTGACACTCAAACCGCCCACCTCGATGTGTGTGGGCTCGGCGCTGTGAGGAGTTTCCATGGTCGAGGGCTCGGCCGATGCCAGGCGGGGGTCCTCGTTCTGATTGATGATTTCCCGATAACGGCCCACGGCGGCGAACAGGCGCTGGAGTGTCACTTGGAGAGCGGCGATCGAGTTTGCAGACGACAGGAAGTAGCCGGCCAGCGAGACCGAAGCGAATATCTGCCCGACTGTCAGTACACCGGAGAGAGCCAGCCTGAGGCACACCCAAGTGGTGAGCACCGTGGTGAGGCCGAGATTGACGGTCATCACTACGGAGCCCAGGTTGCCGAGCCTTCCCAAGCGGGTCTCGGCGGAGATCCTGCGTTCCAGGCGTTCACGGATCCTGTCCTGCGCGAAATCTCGCTTGGCGTAGGAAACCACTTGCTCGTAGTGGTGTACGAGGTTGAAAAGCTCCGCTTTGAGCGTGGCATCCCGTTGCAGAGCTTCCTCGGAAGCTGTCCTGATGGGCGAGAACAGCAGCCGTGAGGTGAGGACGTTCACTGCCGCGGACAAGAGCAGAACGGCAAGTATGTACTTGTTGGTCAGGGCCAGGTACGCACCCACCCCGAGCACCACCCCGACGTCCATCGAAGCCTGAACCGTGGAGGTGGAAACGAGCGTCTGGATCTCTTGCACGTCATCGAGGCGGCTCACCAGGTCGCCGACCCGCCGGTTGTCGTGAAAGGCCGTCGGCAACCGCAACAGCTTGCGGACGTAGGTATCGGAAAGCTGGCGCTGCAGAGCCTGGCCCAGAGAGACCGCCAGTCGGCCGCGCGCATACTGGGCGACCCCGACCAGGAGAAGAATTCCGGCGACTGTGGCCGTCAGCAAGTTGATCGATTGCATCGAAGCTTCACGCACGACACGGTCAACCGCTACTTGAAGAAAAATGCTGGTCAGCAGCGAAGCGCCCGAGACCAGCGCGGTGAGGACGAGAATCGCGGTCAGTACGGGCCAGCGGCTGCGGACCAGTGGCCATACGACTCGTTGCGAGCGGAGTTCGTTGAACCTGCCGCGCAGGCTCAGGCCGGCAGCAGGCGTGTCCGTGACGAGCACGTGCCCGGTGAATATCTCCGCCAGGGCGTCCGCACTCATTTTTGTGGGCGCCGACAGCAGCGGATCGCTTATCGCGAAGTGCCCGTTGCGTTCAGCATGGACCACCACAAAATGCGGTTGGCTCATGACCTGTACTCGTACGATGGCGGGCCCGGCCGTATTCACGGCCTGGGCGAGTTGCCCGATGTCCAGCCGAAGAAGCTCGGAGTCGACACCGTAGTCCGCCAAGACGTGCTGCAGGCGCAGCAAAGAGGAGCCCCGACGGCCCAGGCCAACCGAACTCGCTGAGGACTGCCACGTCGATCAGTTTGCCGTGGCGCCTGAGGACCGTCCTGACGCACGCCGGCCCGCAGTCCGTATCGCCGGTTTGGCTCGTATGAAATCGCCGGAACTTCTTCATTTCCCTATCCTTCGCCCACAGGTTCGGCCCTGGCTTCCGGAGAAGCCAGGGCCGAATCAAAAAGTGCTAGCGGCAGAACTGGTTGTACATCTTCAGGTAGTCCGTGGGGGTGCCGCCGCACGAAATGACCACGCTGGTGAAGCTCAGCGCGTAGAGCTCGGCGCACTGGGCCTTGCTCAGGCGACGGCCCTCGCCGTCTGCCTGCTGACCCTCAACCTCGCTGAGCGCGGGAAAGTTCATGGAACGCAGCTGGGCAAGACTCATTGTCTCTCAGTTCCTTCCGGAGCAGTTGGAATTTCCGAACGACATGATCATCCGATCCGGAACGCGGGCGCTGCAATCCGTAGTGTGGTGGCCACACCCGCCGTTCGGCGGGGTTGCCGCCCGGCGGCGGAGGGCTTATACGTACGCAAGATTCTTTGCGGTTGCCGGGACCGGCCGTTGCTTGCGCACGGGCTCGGCCGCTTGATGTGCATGGAGACCGGGCGACCAGGCGGTGATACCTGCCCTATCCGCTATGACCGCTGCTTGTACACGGTTGAGGTTGCCGAGTTTGGCGAGCAGTGCACTGACGTGGTCCTTGGCGGTACTCGGCGCGACACCCATACGGCGGGCTATCTGCAAGTTGGTCAGTCCTCTGCCCAGGAGGGACAGCGCATAACGTTCCCGGGGCGACAAAGTCCCTACCAGCGCAGGCGCCTCGTTGGTTCGGCAGCGAGCGAGATACCCGTTGATGACGGCAGTCGCGACAGGTGTTGCCAGAGGCCGTCGCCCTGCGGTGAGACTCCGGATGTCGTGGACCAGCTGTTCCGGGTCGGTGTCTTTCAAAAGGTAGCCCGTTGCCCCGACGAAGAGCGCGAGAGACACGTCATCTTCTCGGCGAGATTTCGTGAGCACAATGATTTTAGGGGCGTGTCCGACCGATGCGATCTGACGCAGCACGGTCATACCGTCAAGGCCCTGCATCTCAATGTCCAGAAGAACGACATCGGGGCGATGTGCGGCCACCGCAGCGAGTGCTTCGGGCCCCGAACACGTTTCCACGACGTCTATACCGTCGGATGCGTCCAGGAATTTTTGAAGACTCAGCCGCATCAGTGGCTCGTCATCGGCGATGAGAACCCGCAAGGAATCTGGACATGCCTGACCTCTGGCACCCGTCATGTTTTGCTCCCCGTGTCAGTTTTGCTAAGGTATCGTCCACTTTAGGCGGGCAGGGTAAACGGAACTCCAAAATGCATGGTTGAATTTTTTATTAAATTTCTGGTCAATTCAACGCACCCCCGCCGATCGGCGGGGGTCCCCACCAGTCGGCGGGGACTTCTCGACGCACCACCCCTGTAGGGTTTTCGTTACCCGTCGAAGCCCTCAGTGCCATGCGCTGGGCAATCAGAAGGAGGCCAAACATGGTGATGGGTCCGGGACTTGCCGGCATGCCCATGGAGGAGTGGAAGATCCGGACGGCCAGCGGCAAGGAGTACGTCTTCGATACGGAAGACGAGGCGCGAGCGGCCCTGCCGGAGTACGGCGAAGGAAGCACGCTCTGGAAGCGACGGGCCTATCGGGGGATAGCGAACACCACCGTGTCGTCGACAGGGTGGATTGACGTGACGTGAGCTGACCAAACGGTCGCTACTTTGCCAAGTTCGTAGTCATGTGTGCGGTAAGGGCCCCAGAAGTCCCAACGCAATGTGAGTAGCCGTGTTCTCGGCGCGGATGTGACGGTCGCTGGGGTGTGAGCAAGCGACGCGCTCGTCCTTGGCTGGTGGAAGGCGAGTTGTGGTCGATCATCGAGCCGCTGTTGCCGTCGCTGCCTGCGGGGCATCGGCGGCCCGGCTGCAAGCCGGTGCTGGCGGACCGCAAGGTGTTGTGCGGCATCCTGTTCGTCCTCTACACCGGTATCCAGTGGGAATGGCTGCCGCAGGAGCTCGGGTTCGGCTCGGGGATGACCTGCTGGCGGCGACTGCGGGACTGGAACGCGGCCGGGGTGTGGCAGCGGCTGCACGAGGTGCTGACAGCCGCTCCCGACCACGGCGCCGGGCACCGGCGGATACCTCACGCAAAACACCCCCTGACCGCGTCTCCTCAGATCAGAGGGGTGTTACAAGCAGTAGCAGTAGGGTTTGAACCCGCCGGGATGACGCTTCTCACCTGCGGATTTTCCTGCGAACCGGACAAGCATGGCGATTCGATGCCCCTGAATCCTGTGTGGTCCTACTGGATTGTGTCTCGTGTCGCACGTGCAACAGGAGATGCTGAAGTGCGGTGAGCGCTTTCGGCCTTCTCCTACTGGATGATCTTTGGACGTGTCGTGGTCGACTGCTGCTTGCCGGTGACCTCCTGGGTGCCGAGGACGGCGAGCAGGTCGAGGAGGCCGGCGCTGTCGGTGCCGACCGCGGGGGTGAACCAGAGCAGCCGTTGGCGGCCGTCCTCGCTGAACAGGTTGAGGCAGTTGACTTCGATCAGCCCGAGTGCGGGGTGGATGAGGCGTTTGCGGTCGTCGCGCCGGAACGCCACGTCGTGGTCGGCCCAGAGGGCGGCGAATTCGGGGGAGGCGTCGAGCAGCGCGCCGATCAGCGAGCCGGCTTCGGTGTCCTTGGCGTCCCGTCTGGCGGCGGCTGCCCGCAGATCGGCGACGAAGGCCCGGGACTGGGCCGCGTGGTCGGCCTCGGGATAGAGCTGCCGGGCGTCGGGTTCGGTGAACCACCGGTGGACGAAGCTGGCCCGGCCGCCCCGGAAGCCGGACTGGTCCCCGAGCAGTGCCACCGCCAGTGGGTTCTGTACGAGGGTGACGTGCAGGTCGGTGATCACCTGCGCGGGTGTCGAGGTCAGGCGGGTGAGCAGGTCGAGCATGCCGGGGTGGACGTGGGAGGCCGGTCCGCCGTGGGCGGGCACCGGGCGGTCGGCCAGGCGGTAGAGGTAGTCGCGCTCGTCGGCGGTCAGGCGCAGGGCCCTCGCCAGCGCCGCGATCATCTGCTCGGAGGGCTGGGACCCGGCGCCGCGTTCGAGTTCGTTGTAGTAGTCCACCGAGGCGCCGGCGAGCTGGGCGACCTCGTCGCGGCGCAGTCCCGGCACCCGGCGGCGGGGCCCGTGGGGAAGTCCCACGTCGGCCGGACGGATGCGGGCACGCCGCGAGCGCAGGAAAGCCCCCAGCTCGGTGTACTTCACAGAACCCATGCCCGCCATTCTGCGTTCGGCCGGGCCGTCGACCCAGGGGATGACATCCCCTGGTTCCGCCGGCCGTTGCCGCACATCGTGGAGGGCATGACCACGAACCGCCCCAGTCCCCGTTCCAGTCCCCTTGCCCCTCCCGCCTCCGTCCCCGCTCCGGCGGCCGGGCGGGTCGCCGTCGTCACCGGCGGGTCGCGCGGTATCGGCCGGGCGGTCTCCCGCGAGCTCGCCCAGGACGGCCTGGCCGTCGTGGTGAACTACGCCCGCGACGCGGCGGCCGCCGAGGAGACGGTGGCGGCGGTCACCGCTGCCGGCGGGCGGGCGGTCCCCGTACCGGCGGACGTGGCGGACGAGCACGCGGTCGCCGCCTTGTTCGACCGGGCGGAGCGGGAGTTCGGCGGCGTGGACGTCGTGGTGAACTGCGCCGGCCGGCTCGCCCTGTCGCCCGTCGCCGACCTCGACCTGGCGGAACTCGACGCCGTGCACCGCACCAACATCCGCGGCGCTTTCGTCGTGGCCCAGCAGGCGGCCCGGCGGCTGCGCGCGGGCGGCTCGTTCGTGGGGTTCTCGACCTCCGTGGTCGGCACCCGGTTCCCCGCTTACGGCGCGTACGCGGCGAGCAAGGCGGCCGTCGAGTCGCTCACCCTGATCCTCGCCCGCGAGCTGCGCGGCCGGGACATCACCGTGAACACCGTCGCCCCCGGCCCCACCGCCACGGACCTGTTCCTCGAAGGCAAGACGCCCGAGCAGATCGACCGGCTCGCGAAGGCCCCGCCCCTGGAGCGGCTGGGCACCCCGGAGGACATCGCCCGCGTGGTGGCCTTCCTCACCAGCCCGGCGGGGCACTGGGTGAACGGCCAGGTCCTGCGGGCCAACGGGGGCATGGTGTGAAGACGTAGCCGTACGTCGTGGTGGTCACCCCACTTCCACCTCCGCCTCCGCCTCCGCCACCGCTCTGAAAAAGAACCCTACTCAAGGAGAAACAGCCATGCCTTTCGCACATTTCAAGGTCCCCGCAGGCACCATCACCGCCGAGGACAAGAAGAAGATCGTCGAGCGCACCACCGACCTGTACGCGGAGATCTACGGCGAGCGGGCCCGCCCCACCACCGTCGTACTGGTCGACGAGGTCCCCGACGGCGGCTGGGGCGTCGCCGGCAATGTCCTGACCGCCGCCATGCTCAACGGCGACGCCTGACCTCGGTCCTCCCCGCGGGTTTCAGCCCTCGCGGGGAGAGAAGCTGCCGCTGGCGTCGTCGCGGACACGTCGACGGCCGGAGCGCGGGCGCTGACGGCGGAACACCTGGACATGCGGCTGTCCCTCAAGGGCCTCGCGGCGCACTGTCACATGAGCGTGCGGACGTTCACCAGGCGCTTCAGCCGGGGACGGGCCCGTACCCGGCTGAATGGTGCGCCGCTGCGCGCTTGCGGCACGCTCGCCACCTACTGGAATCGACGGAGCTGCCCGTGGACGACATCGCCGCCAGGAGTGGCATGGGCAGCGGCACCGACCTGCGCCAGCACATGCGGGCCGCCCTGACCACCACACCGTCCGCCTACCGTCGGGCTTCCCGGTCGGCCGGTAACACGCGCGCCGGGGCGGCCGGCGGGCCACGACATCGATATTGTTGAATGTGCAATCACCAGTCACGGGAAGGCGCCGCACATGAGCAACGTCGAAGTGGACCCCGCCGAGTTGCGCTGCGCCCCGGGCGAGCAGGTGCCCGAGGTCGAGGTGCTCGCCCCGCGCGACGTGCCGTTGGGCGGGCCGCGGGCCATGACCGTACGGCGTACGCTGCCGCAGCGCTCCCGTACGCTCATCGGCGCCTGGTGCTTCGCGGATCATTACGGCCCGGATGACGTCGCCGAGACCGGCGGCATGGATGTCGCGCCGCACCCGCACACCGGATTGCAGACGGTGAGCTGGCTGTTCAGCGGGGAGATCGAGCACCGCGACAGCCTGGGCACCCACGCGTACGTACGGCCGGGCGAGCTGAACCTCATGACGGGTGGCCGCGGGATCAGCCACTCGGAGGTGTCGACCGGGCGGACCACCGTGCTGCACGGGGTGCAGCTGTGGGTGGCGCTGCCCGCGGAACACCGGCTCACGGAGCCCGGCTTCCAGCACCACGTGCCGCGCCCCGTACGGGACGGCGGGGCCGGGATCAGCGTGTTCCTGGGCACGCTCGCGGGCGTGACCTCGCCGGTGCCGGCCTTCACCCCGCTCCTCGGCGCCGAGATCGTCCTCGCGCCGCGCGCGACGGTCACCCTCGCCGTGGACCCCGCTTTCGAACACGGCCTGCTCGTCGACCAAGGGCCCGTCCGCCTGGCCGGCACCCTGCTGCGCCCGGCCGAGCTGGGCTACGCCTGTCCCGGCCGCGACACCCTGACCCTCACGAACGAGTCGGACACCTCCGCCCGGACGGCCCTGCTCGGCGGCACGCCGTTCGAGGAGGAAATCGTCATGTGGTGGAACTTCATCGGGCGTTCTCACGCCGATATCGCGGAGGCCCGCGAGGCGTGGATGGCAGGCGACCGGTTCGGGGAGGTGAGCGGATATGACGGTGACCGCCTGCCCGCGCCCGGACTTCCCACGGTGGCGCTGAAGCCGCGGGGGCGGGTGCGCTGATACGGAGTGCGGAGTGCCCGAGGGGCACGGCCGACGGCCGGGAACGGCGACAGCCCCCGTTCGCGAAGCTTCTGTTCGCGAACGGGGGCTGTGCGTTCCGGGAGACGGCCGGGGCCTCAGCTGTTGCGGCGGCGGAACGCCTTGCGCACGAAGTGCACGATCAGCCAGATCACCACGATGATGATGACGATGAAGATGATCAGCAGCACGATGAGGAAGATGCCGAGCTTCTTGAAGAAGCCCTTCTTCTTCTTTTCCTTCTTCTCCTTCTTGTCCTTGGAGCCGAAGGCGGCCTTCGCGTGGTGGTGGAAGGAGGCCGGGGCGGCCTCCGCCTGCGCGGCCGGTGCGCCGGCGGTCTGCTGCTGAACGCCGTGCGAGACGTGGGCGACGTGAGCGACCGCCGGAGCCGCGGGTGCCGCCGCTGCCGCGCTGCCCGCCGCGCCCATCAGGCCGAGCAGCAGGGCCACGACAACTGCGGTGATACGTCCGCCCGTCGACGAAACGGTGCGGCCGGCGCGTACGGCGTGTTCGGAAGGCTTGCGCTCGGTGCTCATCCGGTCGGTTTCCCCTCGTGGTTGGTGCTGGGCGCGGCACGCTGATCGCGACGCGCGCCAACCATTATGGGTGGCGGCCGTCTCCGCCGGTGTGCTGCACGGCGCCCGTCCTCCCGTCGGCGCCGCCCGGCGCACGGTCGGTCATCACCGCTCCCGTGCGCACGTCCGCCCCGGTCTCGTCCTTCGCCGCTCCGGCCTCGCCCTTCGCCGCCCCGGCCTCGCCCTTCGCCGCTCCGGTCTCGTCCTTCGCCGCCCCGCTCTCGTCCTTCATCGCCTTCGTCTCGCTCTTGAGGATCCGCAGCGACTTGCCCAGGGCCCGCGCCGTGTCCGGCAGCTTCTTCGAGCCGAACAGCAGGATCACCACGAGGGCCACGATCAGCAGGTGCCAGGGCTCCAGCCCGTTCCGCAGCATCTCGTCCCGCCTTTCCCTCCATCGCGCCCCGGCGGTCACCGGTCCGCGCCGTCTTGCCGGATTCGTTACTTGCTACATTGCGCAACTGTACAACCGACTGGCCCGAACGACCGTCTTCTTCGGCAAGAACCGCGCAGGTGAGGGTGCACACACATGACAGCAAGCAGTCACCGGGCCGTGGCCGGGAGTGCCGGACGGGGCAGGCGGCGCCGCCCGCTGCGGACGGCCGCGATCATCGCCGTATCGCTGCTCGTACTGATCGCCGCGGGCGCGGGCTGGTTCTACCTCAAGCTCAACGGGAACATCACCACCTTCGGCGCCGACGGGGTCAGCCCGCAGCGCCCCGCGGAGGGCGCCGGCGGGCAGAACATCCTGGTCATCGGCTCGGACTCGCGGTCCGGCGGCAACAGCTCGCTGGGCGGCGGCGACGGTGACGTGGGCCGCTCGGACACCGCCTTCCTGCTGCACATATACGGTGACAGCAAGCATGCGGTCGCGGTCTCCATACCCCGCGACACCCTGGTGGAGATACCCCCGTGCCGGCTGCCGGACGGCAGGTGGACCAAGCCGCAGCACAACGCGATGTTCAACGCGGCCTTCTCGGTCGGCGAGAGCGCCAAGGGCAACCCGGCCTGCACCCAGAACACGGTGGAGAAACTGTCCGGCGTACGCGTCGACCACACCGTCGTCGTCGACTTCGAGGGCTTCTCGAAGATGACGTCCGCGGTGGGCGGCGTACCGGTCTGCCTGCCGAAGGACATCTACGAGGGCGATCTGAACCCGAACCGCCACTCCCGCGGTGAGCGGATCTTCGCCAAGGGGCCGCAGAACGTATCCGGTCAGCAGGCGCTCGATTACGTACGCATCCGGCACGGCATCGGCGACAACTCCGATATCGGCCGCATCCAGCGCCAGCAGGCCTTCGTCGGATCGCTGATCAAGAAGGTGAAGGACCAGGGCTTCAGCCCCACCACCCTGCTGCCGCTGGCCAACGCCGCCACCCAGTCCATGACCGTCGACCCGGGCCTGGACTCGGCCGACAAGCTGCTCTCCTTCGCGATGTCGCTGAAGGACATCGACCTGCACAACACCAAGTTCATCACGCTGCCGTGGCGCTACCAGGGCGAACGGGTCGCGATCGTGCACCCGGCGGCGGACACGCTCTGGGCGGACATCAAGGCGGACCGCACACTGGACGGCAAGAACGCGGGCGGGCCGGGGGCGCAGGCTTCCCCGGGGCCGTCGCCGTCACCGTCCGGTGGCCCGGAAACGGGCGCGGGCACGGGAACGGGTGCGGGTACGGATACCCGCACGGGTACCGATTCGGCTGCGGGTGCGGGTGCGGGCATCAGCGTCGCCGTCTACAACGGCACCGCCACGACCGGGCTGGCCGCCCGCGCCGCCGATCAGCTCAAGTCCGCGGGCTTCACCGTCACCGGTACGGCGACCGCGCGTGCCCAGGGCCGCACGGCCACCACCGTCGAGTACGGCGCGGGCAAGGAGGCCGAGGCCAAGGCCGTCGCGGCACGCTTCCGGGACGCCCGGCTCGTGCCGACGACCGCCCCGGGCGCCGGCGTCAAGGTCGTCCTGGGCACCGCGTACGCGTCCCGGCCCAGCCTGGAGTCCCCGGCCGCCGCCACCCCGAGTGCGGGCCCCTCGTCCGGGTCGTCGGCGATCGCCGACTCGGCCCGCTCGGCCGATGACAACATCTGCTCGGGTCTGTCGTACGGCTGAGGCCTTTCGTCCGTCCACGGCTCAGGTCTCGCCGTCCGCGCTACGGCCGAGACCTCACCGTGCGCCCTACGAGACCTCACCGTGCGACCGTGCGCCCTACGGACGAGACGCCGCCGTCCGCCGCTCGTACCGCCTCTTGGCCCACGTCAGCCCGGCCCCGTACAGCACCAGTACGGCCGCCAGCAGCCCGTAATAGAGGGGAGGCAGTGCCGACATGCCCAGCAGCGGGCCCAGCGGGGACGGTGGCAGGAGCAGGCCGATGACGGCGAGCGCGCACACCGCGCCCCGGATCGGGCCGGGTGCCCGGCCCTCCGCCGAGTGGCGTCCGGCGCGCAGCAGGTACATCACCAGCGCCTGCGTCAGCAGGTTCTCCGTGAACCACCCGGCGTGGAACGCGTCCTGGCCGCCCGGGTGCCCGGAGCCGTGCACCGCCAGCACCAGCACACCGAACGTGGCCAGGTCGGCGGCGGCGTTGAGCAGCCCGAAACCGGTGATGTAACGGAGCAGGTCGGCGGGGCGCAGTACCGCGGGCCGGCGCAGCGCGGCCGGTCCCGGCCGGTCGAAGGCGAACGCCAGCTGGACCGCGTCGAAGCACAGGTTCTGCACCAGGACCTGCGCCGGGAGCATCGGCAGGAACGGCAGCAGCAGCCCTGCGCCGAGCATCGCGATGACGTTGCCGAGGTTGGAGGAGAGGGTGATGCGCAGGTACGTGGCGATGTTGGCGGTGCTGCGGCGGCCCGCGACGATCGCGCCGTCGATGGCGTTCAGGTCCTTCGAGGCGAGGACGACATCGGCCGCCTCGCGCGTCACGTGCACGGCGTCGCGCGGGGCGATGCCCACGTCACAGGCGTGCAGGGCGGGGAGGTCGTTGACGCCGTCGCCGAGGAAGCCGACGGTACGGGGCGGGGCCCCCTCACCCGTACCGTCCGCGGCCTTGCGCGCCGAGCCGTCCCCCGCCCGCAGCGCCCCCACGATCCGCGCCTTGTGCTCGGGCGTGCAGCGTGCGAACGCCGTCGTACGGGAGGCGAGGCGGGCCAGTTCGCCGTCCGTGAGGCCGTCGATCCGGTCGGCGGTGAGCACCGCGCCGGGGCCGGTGTCGAGCCCGAGTTCACGGCAGACGTGGGTGACGGTGCCCGGATGGTCGCCGGTGAGGACCTTGACGGCGACGCCGCGCCGCGCCAGGCCCGCGCAGGCCGCGGCGGCGGTCGGGGCGAGCGCGTCGCGCAGGCCGACGAAGCCGACGAGGGTCAGGCCGCGCTCGTCCGCCGGGGTGTACGGGCCGAGCCGGGCGCGCCGCTCGGCCACCGCGACGGCCAGCAGCCGCAGCCCGTCCGCCGTGCGGTCGGCGACGAGCCGGGCCAGGCGCGCGCGGGCCGCGTCGTCGAGGTCGATGTCCCGCCCGTCTTCACGGACGTGGGCGCAGCGTTCCAGCACGTCCTCGGGCGCGCCCTTGACGACGAGCGTGTGCACACCGAGCCGGGGACCGGAGCCGCCCGCCGTCGCCGCGTCCGTACGCACCACCGCGCACGACGTACGCCGTACCGGGTCGAAGGGCAGGGCGGCGACGCCCTCGTACGCCAGCAGCGCGTCGAAGCCGTCCTCGGCCGCCTCCAGGATCGCCTCGTCGAGGGCGTCCGGCGTGGGCAGCTCTGCGAGCTGGAGTGTCCACAGGCTGTTGACGGCCGCCCAGTGCAGCGGTCCGGGCGCGGGCCGCCCGTCCGGGGCGAGGGAACAGTCCAGGACCGGGCGGTCCTGGGTGAGGGTGCCGGTCTTGTCCGTGCACAGCACGTCGATCGCGCCGAGGTCGTGCAGCGCGGGCAGCCGCTTGACGATCACCTCGCCGCCGCGCGCGAGCAGCGCCGCGCCCCGGGCGAGCGCGGTGGTGACGATGACGGGCAGCATCTCGGGGGTGAGCCCGACCGCCACCGCCACGGCGAACGGCAGCGTCTCCAGGCCTCGCCCGCGAAGCGCCGCGTTGGCCATCAGCACCAGCGGCGGGGTGAGCAGCATGAAGCGGATGAGGGTCCAGGAGACCCCGTTCACCGAGCGGTCGAAGGCGCTTTCGCGCGGGCGACGCGGGAGCTTGCGGGGACCGGACATCCGGCGGACGGGACCGGGCATCCGGCGAGCGGACCCGGGCATCCGGCGGGCGCCCGGCGCGCCGGGGCCGGCGGCCGTCCCGCGTGTACCGGAGTCGGCGCCCACCTCCCGTTTACCGGAGTCGACACCCGCCCCACACGTACCGGAGACGACATCCGCCCCACGCGTACCGGAGACGGCACCCGTCCCCCGCGGCCTCCCGTACGCACCGCTGAACAGCGTCTCCGCCCCGGTGGCCAGCACCACCGCGGTGCCGCTGCCGGAGGCGACGCTGCTGCCCTGGAAGCACAGCTCGGGGCGCTCGAAGAGGCCGGGGCCGTCACTCGCACTCGTGTACGCCCCTGTTGCCACGTCCTCCCGAGCGTCCACCGGATACTTCGCCACCGGCGCCGACTCCCCCGTCAGCGCCGCCTGGCGTACGGTCAGGCCGCTCGCGCGCAGCAACCGCAGGTCGGCGGGGACCAGGTCACCCGGGCCGAGCCGGATCACATCGCCCGGCACCAGCTGATCGACCGGGATCTCGCGGGCGGCGCCGCCCGCCGGCGCCCGCCGCTGCACCGTCGCCGTCGTGGCGATCAGCTCGCGCAGCGCCGCCGTGGAGCGCTCGGCCCGGTACTCGCCGCTGGACCGCAGCACCGCGCTGACCACCACCAGTACGGCGATCACGCACGCCGTACCCCAGGACGCGACGGCGGCCGAGACCAGCGCCAGGCACAGCAGCACGGTCGTGAACGGATCCCGCAGGCTGCGGACGAAGCGCCAGGGCCGGCCGGCCGATCGCCGCTCGGGCAGCGTGTTCTCGCCGTACCGCAGCAGCCGTTCCTCGGCCTGGGCCTCGGTCAGGCCGCGCGGCCCGCTCTCCAGGAGGCGCAGGGTTTCCAGTGCCGTCAGGCCGGGGGCGTCCCGCAGGGCGGCGCCGCTCTCCGCCCGTACTGCCGGTGGTGCGAGGTGGGTACCAGGCTCCGAATCCCCCTCCGTACGGGCGGCCGCGGAGCCCACGACCTTCTCAGGCGCCCAGGCCACGGACGCGCCCCGGAACCGCCGGTCCTTCGGACCCGCCCGCCCGGTCGGTCAGCTGCCCCACCAGCCACCGCACCATCGACACCACGTCGGGGTCGTCGACCAGGTACACCACGCGGCGGCCCTCCCGCCGCGACCGCACCAGCCCCGCCAGCTTCAGCTTCGCCAGGTGCTGGCTCACCGCGGGCAGCGCACCGCCCACCCGCTCCGCCAGCCCGCTGACATCGCACTCGCCGTCCGCCAGCACCCAGACGATGTGCAGGCGCGCGGGCGACGCCAGCAGTCCGAATGTCGCCGCGGCCTCCGTCAGCACCTCGGCCGACGGGTCCGCCACGTCCTCGACGCCACTCGTCACAGCCGTTCTCCATCCGCCCATCCGCCCAGGGCCGGGCCCGTACCCCCGAAAGGGCCCAGTCTAGGCGCCGGGCACCGGACCCTCCCGTACGCGAAAGCCCCGGCTCCGGGCCTTTGGGCCCGGAGCCGGGGCTCCGCGATGTGGCCGGGGGAAACGGCATCCGGGGGGGACAAGCCGTTTCCCCCGTTGGTGGACCGGGCCCCAAGTCCGCACCGCCAGTCAGGGGGGAAGCCGCGGCGTGGACCCCGCAGCGGGGCGCTGGCCCGTACCCCGCGAATTCCTGCCAGATTCGCCGGGTACACCACCATCCTGCTCCGGCCACCGGGTCCGGGCGCCGGGCAAACGGCCTCCCTCCAGGGGCCTTTGGTCCTTAAAGTCCTGATCAACAACGCCCTGATCAACAACGTCTTGGGCAGCAAAGTTCTGATCAACAAAGTCCTGACCACCTGATCCACGGGCGCCTGCCCGGTGCCGCACCCGGCACCACCCCACCCGCCGCCGACTCCACCCCCGTGACGGAAGTGGTTAGACTCACCCCGCCCGGCACCGGGGAAGGGCGGGCGGGAGCTGCCGTAAGGGGAGACGGGACAGTCGGATGGCGCAAGCGAAAAAGATCGCGTTGTACGTGGTCGCCGTCTTCGTCCTGTACACGATCATCACGTCCCCGGCGCGCGCCGCCGATCTCGTCCAGATAGGGTTCGAGGGCATTTCGTCGGCTGCCCACGGGGTCGGCGAGTTCATGACCCAGCTGATCTCGTAGGGCGCCCGGCCGGGCCGATCCCGTAGGTGCCCGGTCGGCGCGGCCGACGGCACGGGACGTACGGCGTCGGCCCGTACGACGAACGCACGGAGGACCGCCCAGTGATACGCCACCTGGTTCTTTTCAAGCTCAACGAGGGCGTCGAACGCGACGAGCCGCGGGTCGTGGCCGGTGCGCAGGCGTTCCAGGAGCTGGCCGACCAGATTCCCGAGCTGGAGTTCTGGGAGTGCGCCTGGAACATCACGGACCGGCCGATCGCGTACGACTTCGCCGTCAACTCGGCCGTTGCCGACACCGACGCCCTCAAGCGCTATATCGAACACCCGGCCCATCAGGCCGCCGCCGGGCAGTGGCGCGAGTTCGCCACCTGGGTGATCGCCGACTACGAGTTCTGAGCCGCGGCCCCGGCCGCGCGCCCGCCCCTCGCCCCCTGTACCGGGCGGGGGGCTTTTCGCTGCCCGAGCGGGGGGCTTTCCGCTGCCCGGGCGCACCGCAGCACCCCCGCCCCCATGGCCCGCTCCGCGACCGGCTCTGGGATCAACTCTGCGATCAACACGGCGTTATGCGGTGCTTGCACACAGTGCACATGTCTTGTGATGCTATGACCTGCTATGACCGCTTTTGCCGGATGGATGGACTGAGAAGGGTGGCGTGACCGTGACGGCCCGAACTGCGCCCAAGGCGCCATCCCGCGAAAGCAGGAGCGCGGACACGCGGGCACTCACGCAGGTGCTGTTCGCCGAGCTGTCGAGCCTGGAGCCGGGCACGCCGGAGCACGCCCGGGTACGCGCCGCCCTGATCGAGGCCAATCTGCCGCTGGTACGGTACGCGGCGGCACGTTTCCGCAGCCGTAACGAACCGATGGAGGACGTCGTCCAGGTCGGCACGATCGGCCTGATCAACGCCATCGACCGCTTCGACCCCGGGCGCGGCGTCCAGTTCCCCACCTTCGCGATGCCGACCGTGGTCGGCGAGATCAAGCGCTACTTCCGGGACAACGTGCGCACCGTCCACGTGCCGCGCCGCCTCCACGAGCTGTGGGTGCAGGTCAACGGCGCCACGGAGGACCTGACCGTACTGCACGGCCGGTCGCCGACCACCGCGGAGATCGCCGAACGGCTCAAGATCGGCGAGGACGAGGTGCTGGCCTGCCTGGAGGCGGGCCGCTCGTACCACGCCACCTCCCTGGAGGCCGCGCAGGAGGGCGACGGACTGCCGGGCCTGCTGGACCGCCTCGGGTACGAGGACCCGGAGCTGGCCGGCGTCGAGCACCGCGACCTCGTACGGCATCTGCTCGTCCAGCTGCCGGAGCGCGAGCAGCGGATCCTGTTGCTCCGTTACTACAGCAACTTGACGCAATCTCAGATCAGTGCCGAGCTGGGGGTGTCGCAGATGCACGTGTCCCGGCTACTGTCGCGGAGCTTCGCACGACTGCGGTCCGCAAACAGGATCGAAGCCTAACCGGGACGGGCGACCCCTTCCTGCACGGATATGTCGACTTGGCGCTACAGCGTGTTGCCGACATGTGACATTCTGCAGGAACCGCGTTTGCCGTGGCGTCGCCTCCGGTATTCAGGTGGAGGCATAAGTTCTCGGTTCCGCCGCGGGCCGAGGGCACCGCAGCGACCCGACCGCGACCTCAAGGGGGTGGCATGTCCGTAGAACTGGGCAGCTCGAAGGTGCTTCCCGCGATTCCCGCGCCGGCAGCGCCCGTGCACGACGACGACGCTCTCAACACCCGTACGCTCTCCCGCTCCCTCTTCATGCGACTGGCCACGCTCGACAAGGACAGCGCCGAGCGGGCGTACGTCCGCGACACCCTGATCGAACTGAACCTGCCGCTGGTGCGCTACGCGGCGGCACGTTTCCGCAGTCGCAACGAGCCGATGGAGGACATCGTCCAGGTCGGCACGATCGGTCTGATCAAGGCCATCGACCGTTTCGATTGCGAACGCGGCGTCGAATTCCCGACGTTCGCGATGCCGACCGTGGTCGGCGAGATCAAGCGGTTCTTCCGCGACACCTCCTGGTCGGTACGCGTCCCGCGCCGCCTCCAGGAACTGCGCCTGGCCCTCACCAAGGCCAGCGACGAACTCGCCCAGAAGCTCGACCGCTCCCCGACCGTCATCGAACTCGCCCAGTGCCTCGGCGTGTCCGAGGAGGACGTGGTCGACGGCCTCGCGGTCGGCAACGCGTACACCGCCTCCTCGCTCGACTCCCCGTCCCCCGAGGACGACGGCGGCGAGGGCTCCCTCGCGGACCGCCTCGGCTACGAGGACAGCGCGCTCGAAGGCGTCGAGTACCGCGAGTCCCTCAAGCCCCTGCTGGCCAAACTCCCGCCGCGCGAACGGCAGATCATCATGCTGCGCTTCTTCGCCAACATGACGCAGTCCCAGATCGGCGAGGAGGTCGGCATCTCCCAGATGCACGTCTCCCGGCTGCTGACGCGCACCTTGGCCACACTCCGCGAAGGGCTGATCTCCGACTGATCCGGGCGGGTCTGCAAGCGACGGGACCCGCACACCGCTGACACCGCCTCGCGCCCCACACCGCGCACCACCACTTCGCGCACTGCGCACCGGGCCTATGCAACTGACGACCCGTCAGCAACACTGGCCCGATGCGACGGACAAGCCGCGCTCCACACCCCCATACCGCCCGCGCGCCCCACATGACGCGCGCCCTTCTCCCCACGGCCGCCCTGTGCCTGGCCACGCTGCTCTCCGCCTGCGGTGGCGACGGCGGCCGGGGCTACGCAGCGGTGGGCGCCGCCGGCCCGGCCGACGGCCGTTCCCCCGCGAAGCCGGTTCCCCCGGGCGACGGCATCACCCTCACACCCCTGGACGGCCCCACCTCCGGCCCCCGCCAGGCCGACTCGGCCACCGAGGCCGCCCCCACATCCGGCTCCAACACGGGTACGGGCACGGGTACGGGTACGGGTACAACCACCGACCCCACACACCCCCCGGCCCCCCCCACACCCCCCAACCACCGAGCCGGACCCGCCGAAGCCCCAAGCAACCCCCCACCCAGTTCCCCATCCGGCACCCCACCCCCACCTGCCCCCACCCCCACTTCCACCCCCACCCAAAAGCCCGACCCCGCCCGCAAGCCCAAGCAGCCCAAACTCAAACCCAAACCCCCCACCCCTCCCCACTCGGCCCTCGGCCCTCTCCAACGCTCCAAAGCCGACGTACGGTGGTGCGAAAAGGTGACCGTCGAGCTCCGCAACACCGGTGGCCGCCCGGTGACTTCCGGCAGCATCACCTTCGGCACCCACATCATCGGCGCCCTGGGCATCGACTGGACCACCAGAACCTCCACTCACAGCCTCCCCACCCCCATCCCGGCCACCTCCCACCGCACCGCCACCTGGCGCGTGTGCGTGGCGTCCTGGCGCGTGCCGTTCGGCATGCATGTGGAGACGCAGGACGTTCGCGTTGAGTGGGGGTGAGCGGTGCCGTAAGCACTCAGCGGCGGGGGTGCGTGGCCGTCCCCGAGGCGCCCTCAGGGTCGTCACTCCCCGGGATGACCGCCGACGCGACCGAAGGCTGACTACTTCCGCCCGTCCCGCCACTACATTCGATCTTCGGCACAGCGGCAACTGGTGCAGAAAGCAGCACAGTTGCGAGGACCGGGGGTCGGGAGATCAGGGGAGTGGGCATGCTGGGGAAGTGGCGCGCGGCCGGGCGTACGACGGGGCGGGGGAAGCGAGCCGGGGTGGCGGCCCTGAGCGCCGTCCTGCTGGCCGGTGCCGGCACGGCCATAGGGACCGGGGGCACGGCGGCGGCCATGTCCGGAGGCACACAGTTGCCCCGCCCCGGCGCCGCGCCCTGGCTCGCGACGCTGGCCGTGAAGGGCGACGGACCGCTGCTGGGGCGGGCGTCCTGCGGTGGTGTGCTCGTCGCGCCGGACCGGGTGCTCACCGCGGCCCACTGCCTGGCCGGCGGGGACGTACACACGCTGGAGGTGCACCTCGGCTCCTCGGTGCTGTCGAAGGACCCGGGCACGGTACGGGACGTCCGCAGCGTCACCCTGCACCCCCGCTACGAGATCCTGCCGTCCCCCGCCGACCCCACCAAGCCGGAATGGTCCTCCGCGGCGAACGACCTGGCCGAGATACGGCTCAGCGCACCGGTACGCGGCGTCCGGCCGCTCCCCGTCGCCCGGCACCGGCCGCGGCCCGGCACGCCCGTATCGATCTTCAGCCACGGTCTGACGGGCGACCCCGAAACGTCCCCGCCCGGTCAGGACGTCCGCGGCGACGTACTGCGCCGCGGCGACCTCACCGTACGCACCCACCAGCGGTGCGCCGCCCAGACGCCGGCGGTGGTGGACGAGGCGTCGGTCTTCTGCGCGCGCGATGTGCGCGCGGAACACGCGGGCCGCACTCCCGCGGCGATGTGTTACGGGGACAGCGGCAGCCCGCTGGTGGCCTGGGGACGGCGCGGCCCGGAGCTGGCCGGTATCTTCAGCTTCGCCGGTGAGACGGCCGGGAAGGCCTGCCGGCCGGCGGACGCGGCGTTCGCCGACGTGCCGGCGCTGCTGCCGGAACTGTCGCCGGGGCTGCGGCCGGGCGTGCTGCCGGAGGCACTGCCGGAGCAGCCCGCAGGCGTACGGACGAGGGGACATCGATGAACCGTCGACGGCGGAAGAAACTCGCCGCCCGGCTGGTGTCGGCCGTGATGTTCGGCGAGACCCGCGAGGTCGCCGCGCTGCTGCGGGCCGGGGCGCAGCCGGGCACCGCGAACGCCGACGGTACGACACCCCTGTACGCCGCGTCCGTGCACGGCGACGCGGCCGCCGCCCGCCTGCTCCTGGCCGCCGGTGCCGAGCCGGACGCGGAGAGCGGGCACGGTTCGGAGGGCACCCCGCTGTGCGCGGCGGCGGCCTGGGGCCACCTCGATGTCGTACGGGAACTCCTCGCCCACGGCGCGGACCCGAACCTCCGTGAGGACGGCGGCACCGGATACGCGCCGCTCGACTGGGCCACGAAGGAGTTCCAGCCGCACCCGGAGACGGCGGCGGTGCTGCGGGCGGCGGGCGCGCGCCGCCGGGACGGCTGAGCGCGGCCCCGTACGGTCACCCCTTCGGCGCCACGGCCGCCAGCTCCTCCACCGACCCCGACATGATCGTCCGCACATGCTCCGTGATGTGCTCGACCGGCCAGTCCCACCAGGCCAGCTCCAGCAGGCGCGCCACGTCCTCGTCGTCGTAGCGGCGGCGGATCAGCTTGGCCGGGTTGCCGCCGACGATGCCGTAATCGGGTACGTCGTCCACCACGACGGCCCCGGAGGCGATGACCGCCCCGTGCCCGATCCGTACACCGGGCATGACCATGGACCGGTAGCCGAACCACACGTCGTTGCCGACCACGGTGTCGCCCCGGCCCGGCAGCCCGCTGATCAGGTCGAAGTGGTCGGACCAGGAGCCGCCCATGATCGGGAAGGGGAACGTCGAGGGGCCGTCCATCCGGTGGTTGGCGCCGTTCATGATGAACCGCACCCCCTCGCCGAGCGCGCAGAACTTCCCGATGACCAGCTTCTCGGGCCCGTAGTGGTACAGCACGTTGCGCGTCTCGAACGCGGTCGGGTCGTCCGGGTCGTCGTAGTACGAGAACTCGCCGACCTCGATCAACGGCGAGGTGACGAGGGGCTTGAGGAGCACCACGCGCGGCTGACCCGGCATCGGGTGCAGGGCGTTGGGGTCGGCGGGGACCAGGGGCATGGGGTGGTGGCCTCTCTCGTACGAGGGGATACGTACACACAATGCGGCCCCGGCATGATGTCAATCGGCGTTGTCGCGGGCGACCGATTAATTCGGGCGCAGGGCCGAGGTCACACCGACACCATTCCGCCATGTTCCCCTCGCGGATGCAGAATGGCGGCTCGACCAGGGGGTTATCAGGGGGGCTGATGTCTCGTTTTCTGCGCACCGCGGTGGCGGCCGTAACGGTCACCGTCTGTCTTACGGCCACCACGTCCTGCGGCTCGGCGAAGCCCGCGCGGCCGACGCAGCCACCCCATTCCGAGCCGCTGACCGAGGCGGACCTGAGGTCGCTGCTGCCCTCCGGGAAAACCTTCCGGGGCTACGTCGCCCGGCCGGAAGAGCCGCGCGCGACAGCACACCCGCCCAGCGGTACCGCAGGAACCGCCGACCACCCGCCCGAGCGCTCGAAGCTCTACCCGGACGCTCCCCCGGCCTGCGAGGCTCTGGTCGATTTCGAGCTGGACCACCTACTGCACCGGCCCACGGCGAGAGTGTGGTCCGAGATAACACCGCAGTTCCTCGTACACACTTACTCCGACTACACCAAGTTCCACCAGCTCACCCTGGCCAGTTACTCCGTCGAGGAGGCGAAGGCGGTGATGGCGTCCCTCAAGGGGGCCCTGCCGTCGTGCGACGCATTCAGCCTCTACACCCTCGCGTTCGGGGACCAGACCGGGTCGGTCACCGTCGGCCCGTGGTCCGCCCCGAAGGCCGGGGACGACGCGGTCGCCTACACCTGGACCATCAAAGGCATTCCGATGGACCAGACCGTACCCGTCACCGTCGTACGCACCGGTGGTGTCATCGCCTCCTACAGCGGCGCGGTCCGCGACGACATCCCCCGGCAGCAGCACGACAGGCTCCGGGAATTCATCTCCGGAACCGGGACAACCGGAGACTGATTGCCCAATGGGCGGCCGGAAGAACTGGCGGGCTGTACGCGCTGATGGGGGCGGAAGCATTGGTGCACTGCAAGCGCTGATGGGACGGAAGCGCTGATGCACGGCAAGCGCTGATGGGCCCGGAAGCACTGATGCACTGCAAGTACTGATGGACCGATTGCCACCTCAGCAAAGAAATTTGCCGCTCCGGCAGTGGTGACCGCACCCTGTTGCCTCCACAGGGCCATTGAGAGAACCAGGGGGCCACACCATGACCACTCAAGGCGGCACCGGGACCACGCGGAACACCCACGACAGCACGCCGAAGCCCGACCGCGTCCACCACGTCCGCGCCGGCGAGCTGGACGGCCACACCGCCCTCAGCGGCCACACCGTCGGCTCGAAGCGACTGTGGATGGGCCTGGTGGAGAACCCGCCGCTGAGTGCGACGGACAACCACCACCACGGCGACTCGGAGGCGGGGATCTACGTGGTCAGCGGCCACCCCGTCTTCGTCTACCACGACGGCACCCGGGAGGTACGGGTCGAGGCGGGCCCGGGCGACTTCCTGCTCGTCCCGCCGTTCGTCCCGCACCGCGAGGAGAACCCCGACCCGGACGAGCCCGTCGTCGTCCTCATCGCCCGGACCACGCAGGAGCCGATCAAGGTGTCCGTACCGGAGCTGTACCGGTACGAGGAAGGGGAGCCGCACCGGCACGAGGTGGCGGACGCGTAGGACGTAGGAGGGACGCGCTCGGCACCAGGCCGGAAAACGTCTACGGACATGGCCGCTGCTTTGCCCGGGAAGGCATGTGCCGGTTGCATGTGTGCTGCCGTACGGCATCTCACGGAGGGGGCATGGCTGTGCCAAGACCCAAGGTTCATGCGGCTGGACGAAGAACGTTCACCGGGCGATGCGGGGCAAGGAGTGCGGCGGCGCTGTTAGGCGTCGCCGCACTCGTCTTTCCAGCAGTTCCCGCCGGGGCGGTGGCCGCCGCGGCGCCACCCGGCGGAGCGGAGCGGGCGTACACCGGGCACGGCACGGTGTCCGGCCAGGGGCGCTCCGTCGATGTGGACTCCGACGTACTGCTGGCCGGAACCAATACGGCCGGTGGAAACGGCGCACCCGGTGCGGGGGGCGGCTGGTGGACCGCGTCCACGGCCGCCGAAGGCGGCTCGCCGCCGTACGCGGTGTGGGCCGGGCGCCTGGACGGCACCGGCGAGAAGAAGCTGATCAGCCCCGACGACGGACGCCACCACGTGCATCCGGTCACCGACGGGAAGACCGTGGTGTGGGCGGCCTACCAAGACCGGTGGTGCTACCTCCTGGCGCGGCCGCTCGACGGCGGGCCGGTACAGCAGCTGACCTCCAGTCAGGGCATCGGCTGCGCCTTCACCACGCTGGGCGTCGAGGGAAAGACCGTGACCTACACGGATGTCGGCTACAAGAGCCGCACCACGCGTGCGGTGTACCTGCGGATGGGTGAGGGCGATCCGGTCAGCATCCCGCCCACAGGGGGCGGAAACCCGCGGACGACCTCGACGAGCGCCCCGTCCCTGCACGACGGCAGGATCGCCTTCAACGACTGCAAATACACCGGCAGCACCGGCACCCTCTGCCGGATAGCCGTCCTGGATGTCGCGACCGGCCGACGCACCGTGGTGGCCCATGCCAAACTCCCCGCGCCGACCGCCATCACCTCCCGGTACGTCTACTGGCTGGAGGTGGAGGACGGAGAGAACAGGCCGAGGGCGCTGCACCGGGCGAACCTGGACGGCTCGGACCCCGTCGTCATCAGCCCGGCCTCGGGCGGGAACGCACTGATCATCGACGGCCTGACCGCCTCCGAGGACGCGGTGACCGTCGCCGCACGAACCGCCGCCGCACAAACCGTCGGCGCTCGAACCGTCAGCGCTCGAACCGCCGGAACCCGAACCGCCGGCGGCACGGCGGGCCCCGAGAGCGCGACCAAACTGTGGCAGTTCTCGCCGGGCGGTGAGCACCGCGAGCGGGTCTCCTGCAACAGCGGTGACCAGATCCTGCCCGCCTCCGCCGGCGCCCGGCAGGTGGTGTGGATCGACACGACCACCGGCAAACGCGATCTCGTGACACGCACACAACCGGCCGGCGCCTGCGGCTGACCTGCGCACGACCGGCGGCGAGCGATCAGCCGCCTCGCACGCCCCCGGCGGCGACACAGCCGGGGGCGTGCTGGACCTGCCCGTGACCCAACGGCCGTAACGCCGGGGGCCTTGCGCCCGCCCCTCAGAGGCTGCGGGCGACGATGTCGCCGTGCGCGGTGGTCGCGTGGATCTCCAGACCGGCGGCGCCGTCGGCGTTCTTGAGTTCGTTGCGGATCCGGCCGTACGAAGTGCCGGCGTCCAGGGAGGCGGAGACCCCGCGGGCGGCGCCGACCGACACGTCACCGGCCTGGGTGCTCAGCACGACCGTGCCGCGTACGGCCTCGGTGATCCGGATGTCGCCCTTCTCCGTGCTGATCTCCGCGGGACCGTTGAGGCGGCCGACCGACACGTCACCGTCGAGGGCGGTGAGGCGCACGCTCTCCGCCTCGTCCAGCTTGACCGCGCCGCTCGCTCCCTCGAAGGCGACCTCGCCGAACCGCCCGACGCCCCGGAACTCGGCGCAGGCCGCCTTCCCTTCGATACGGGACCCGGCGGGCAACTGGACCGTCACCTCGACCGCCCCGGAGGGCCCGAAGTACTGGTTCTTCGCCGCCGGCGCCTCGATCCGCAGGACACCCTCCTTGTACTCGACCTCCACCAGCTCCGCCGCCTTCACGTCGCGCCCCTTCGAGGCGTTCGCGGGCCGCACCTCGACGGTGGTGTCGGCCCGGTCGGCGGCGATGAACTGCACGCGGCCCGCGGGGATGTCGAGGACGGCGGAGACGGGGGCGGGGGTGGCGAACTTCTGCATGGTGCTCTCCTTTGCGCTGACTGTTTCCGACACGAGAAACGCTACGTTGCGTTCATGAACTGCGCAATCACATCGTTGCATCGTAATCATAAAAGTCCAGTTCAAACCGCCTATTTCGTTGCACTGGACGTCTATCTAACGCAACGCGAATCACACCGCCCGTTGCATTGAGCTGAGACTGAACGCTATGCTGAAGCCCTCAGGAAAGTACGAAGGGAAGTGCGCGATGCCGGGAGGCAGGCTCACCCAGCAGGAACGTCAGCAGATCGCGCTGGGGTTGGCCGACGGACTCGCCTACGCGGAGATCGCCCGACGCCTCGACCGCCCCACCTCGACGGTCACGCGTGAGGTGATGCGCAACGGCGGCCCCACCGCCTACCGCGCCGACCTGGCCCACCG
The DNA here is from genome assembly GCF_008634025.1 of Streptomyces albofaciens JCM 4342. Taxonomy (NCBI): domain Bacteria; kingdom Bacillati; phylum Actinomycetota; class Actinomycetes; order Kitasatosporales; family Streptomycetaceae; genus Streptomyces; species Streptomyces albofaciens. The sequence continues at coordinate 4,441,217 of NZ_PDCM01000002.1, forward strand.
CGCCACCGAACGCCGCGCCCACCGGCGCCGGCAGTCCGCTCCCCGTGGGCAGCAGCCGCCCCCGCAGACGCACGGGCGCGATACGGAGGCCGTGCGCGAGTACGAGGAGATGTTCACGACCCTCCTCATGCAGCAGGGCCTGCCCAAGATGATGTCCCGGGTGCTGACCTGCCTCTACACCACCGACGCGGGCAGCCTCACCGCGTCCGAACTCGTCCAGCGCCTCCAGGTCAGCCCGGCGTCCATCTCCAAGGCGATCGCGTTCCTCGAAGCCCAGGGCCTCATCCGCCGGGAACGCGACGAACGCCGCCGCGAGCGGTACGTCGTCGACGACGACGTCTGGTACCAGAGCATGATCGCCGCCGTCCGGTCCCACGCCCAGCTCGCCGCGGCCGCACGCCAGGGCGTCAGCGTCCTCGGCCCCGACACCCCGGCCGCCGCCCGCCTCGAAAACATCGCCCGCTTCGTGGACTTCGTCGGCGAGAGCATCGCCCGCGCGGCGGAACAGGCCCGGGACATCCTGCGCACGAACCCGGAGCCGGCCGCGGCCGGCGCGGGCGCGCCGGGTTCCGATCGGGGGTAGATGGCGGACTGCCATCCCGGCTCGGACCGGTCGTGCCTTACGGTCGGCCAGGGGCGTTGAACGGACGGGAGGCCGTCAGCAGCAGCGTGCTCCCACGCTGTTTGCCGGATCTGGCCGGCCCGGTTACGACCGGGCCACCGGCCCGCTGCCGTACGGCACCCCGCTGAGCCTCCCAGCCCCCGCTCGATCCGGCCTTGGACAACAGCACCTTGTGACCGACGACCTTGGCACGAGCTACCGACCTAGCTACGCCTTCTCGGGGCTCCGGCCCCCGTCACCCGGACCATCCACCGCAACGAACGACCCCATACCGGGCGTCGTAACGATCAGGCCCTCTCCCCGGAGGGCGGCAGTGGCCTTCCGTACGGTTACGCGCGCTACGCCGAACTCCTGTTCAAGCTTCACCTCGGAGATCAGGTGGCGCGGAGGGTACTCGCCGCTGGCGATGCGCGACCGCACTACTTCAGCGACCTGCTCCCACTTCGAGCGCGGGCTCTCTGCCCGTGACTGCTCATTCCCGGTCCCCGCTTGTCGCGAGACGAAAGACCCAAGTCCTGGCTCGGTTTTGATCAGGCCCTCCGCCCGCAGACCGCGGTGCACCTTGTGGGCGGTGACAGCCGCGATGCCGAACTCCTCCTGCAGCTGAAGCACTGATGGAACGCGTTCCCCAGGCGAGTACGTACCGTCCGCAATCCGTTCACGGATCACATCGGCGACTTGGTGCTAGCGAGGTCGCTCAGGGGCAAATTCCATCACTGAAGCACGCTAAGCAAGCTACCCCGTGCCAGGCGAGATACTCCGTACGAGGGAATCTATAGATTACTCGCCAACACCCGTAGAACGCGCATGTAGGCTTCCTGCACTAAAGCCCCGGCGGGTGTGCGACCACCCCCGGGGCACGGCCAGCGCACCCAACAAACGAAAAGAGCGCCGACATGCGCCACCGTATCCGCCGATTCACGGCAAGGGCGAGGGAACTCCTCCTGCCGTCGCCGATTACGCCCTTCACAACTCTCCGCGCGCCCGTACGCCCCACCCCCACCCCCACCCCGATCGCCGGGCTCGCGCCACTGGCGGGACGCGCGCTCGACCTGCCGTACGACGGCGACGCCTCCCCCCTCGTACGCCCGTACCTCACCGCCTTCGAAGCGCGCGCGCACGAATGGCAGGTCCGGCGCGACGCGCGCCTCCGCACGATGCTCGGGGAGTTCGCCGTATGAGCGAGAGCGAGAGCGGGAGCGAGAGCAAGGGCCGACGGGGAGAAGAGGGCCCGCCGCCGGGGCTGCGTGTGCTGCCCCGGGCGCAGGAGGACAGGAAGCAGAGTCTGCTGTCCACGGACGGTGACGGGTACGTGTCACGGTTCGCCGATGACATGGAGGCGGCCCAGCTCGACATGGGCACGGCGTTGCTCGACCGCGCCGGGGCGCTGCTCGGCAACGCCGACGCGTCGGCCGGTGAACTGCGCTATCTCGCCAACCGGTTGGTCGAGGCCCTGCACGACGCGCTGCGGGTGGCCGACAGCCGAGGCCGGCGGGTTCCCGGCCTTGGCGTGGGGGGCGGAGAGAAGGGCGTCGGCCGCTTGGCGGCGGCCGAGTGAGGGGGCGTCAGGCCGTCACGTACGGGAGGGACGGCCCGTAGGCATACGTACAGGCATACGTACAGGCATACCTACAGGCATACGTACGTACGGTCAGGACAGGGCGAGCCATGCCGCGCCGACGACGACCGCGATCGCGACGATCACGCCGACGATGACGCCGATGCGGGGGCCGGAGGACTGCTGCTGCGCCGCGGCCCGGCGGCCGCCGCCCTGGGGCGCGCCCTCGTCCACGAAGGCGCGGAACATCTGCGTGCTGCCGGCCGGGTCCTGGTTGCCGTTGGCCGGGTTCTGCTGGTAGTTCGCCATAGGCCAGGACCCTAGCGAACCGGGCATGCCCGGCACACCCCTGGGCCCCGTGCGTCACAGCACAGTTGCCGGGCGCGCGGACCGTTTTCCCCGGACGCGTGCCCGGTCCGCGGCGCCGATGGGTGAAGATCTTTCGCTCTCGTGCCCGCTGACGGCGCAGCATGGTCCGGGGACACGCCTGCGGACACCCCGTGCCCGTGCCGGGCCGGACCCGAACGCGGAAGGAGCACGGCCGCATGAACACCGACAGACCGGAGCTGCCCGACGCGCAGCACGCGCACTGGCAGCGGACCTACGTCTCGAACCCCGGTATGTACGGTTACCGGCCCAGCGCCCCCGCGCGGTACGCCGCCGTGGTCTTCCGGTCCGCCGGGGTGCGGGACGTGCTGGAACTGGGGGCCGGGCACGGCCGGGACGCGCTCCACTTCGCCCGCGAGGGCTTCGCCGTCCGGGCAACCGACTTCTCCGCCGCCGGGCTGGCACAACTCCGGCGGGCGGCCGGTGCGGAGGGGCTGGCCGAGCGGGTGACATGCCTGGTGCACGACGTACGTGAACCGCTGCCGCTGCCGGACTCCTCGGTGGACGCCGCCTTCGCGCACATGTTGCTGTGCATGGCGCTGTCCACCGAGGAGATCCACGCGGTGGTCGCCGAGATCCGCCGCGTACTGCGGCCCGGCGGAACCTTCGTCTACACCGTGCGCCACACCGGCGACGCCCACTACGGCACCGGCCTCGTCCACGGCGACGACATCTACGAGCACGGTGGCTTCGCCGTGCACTTCTTCCCGCGCCGGCTGGTCGACGACCTCGCCGAGGGTTGGCGGCTGGACGACGTCCACGCCTTCGAGGAAGGCGAGCTGCCCCGCCGCCTGTGGCGCGTCACCCAGCGGCTGCCCCGGTGACCCGCGCCCCGGAACGGCCAACAGCTCAGGCAGGCGTCCCGGCCCAGGCCTCCAGCGCCGCGCGCCGCTCCGCTCGCCGGTTCCCGACCTCGGTCGTACGCGTCGCCCAGGCGACATGCCCGTCCGGCCGGACCAGGACCTCGGTCACGCCGTCCAGGTCCGGGTGATCGTCGCGGCCGGTGACGGTCACGGTCGTCACGCGCGAGCCCCACCCCGACGAGACGGCCGCCCCGAGGTCCGGATCGTCACCCGCCAGGTCGAGGTGGACGAACCGGCCCGCGGGCAGCAGTTCGTAGACCCGTATCGCCTCCGACGCGACGGCCTTCAGGCCGATGTCCGGCATCCGCCGCCCGACCAGCGGGTCCGCGCCGGGTGCGGGCGGCTCGTATGCCGTACCGAGCGCGGACACCCTCCCCGCGAGCATCCGGTTGACCTCCTCCATCCCCAGGAGTTCGTCGAAGAGCTTGCGCAGGGCCTCGCCGGGACGCTGGTACTGCCGTACGAGCGTCAGCTCCCACAGCAGGGTCTGGATCTCGGTGTTCTCGGTGACCTGCTGTCCGACGGGCCGACGTTCCGCGTCGTAACTGTCGAGCAGGCCGGGCGGCGCCCACCCGTTGACCTCGGCGGCCAGCTTCCAGCCGAGGTTCATCGCGTCCTGGAGGCCGGTGTTCAGGCCCTGGCCCGCTGCGGGGAAGTGGATGTGCGCGGCGTCGCCCGCCAGCAGGACGCGGCCGGCGCGGTAGCGCTCGGCGAGCCGGGTGGCGTTGCCGAAGCGGGAGAGCCAGCGGGGGGCGGCGATGCCGCAGTCGGTGCCGCATATCCGGGTCAGGGACGTACGGAACTCCTCCAGGGTCACGGGCTCGCCGGCCGGCACCCGCATCCGCTCCGGGTCCATGAAGACCATCCGCGTCAGGCCGTCCTCCAGCGGCGCGACCAGTACGCCGCTCGCGCGGGCGGCGTCGAGGGCGTCGGGGTCGGTCACCGCGAAGTCGCCGAGCACGCCGGTGAGGGTTTCGTCGGTGCCGGGGAAGGCGATTCCGGCGGACTGCCGTACGACGCTGCGTCCGCCGTCGCAGCCGACGACGTAGCCGGTACGGAAGGTTTCCACGGTGCCGTCCTGGCCGCGCACCTCGATGTCCACCCCGTCGGCTTCCTGGCTCAGTCCGGTGACCTCGTAACCGCGCTCGATCACGACACCCAGCTCCCGGGCCCGCTCGGCCAGCAGTTCCTCGGTGCGGGCCTGGGTGAGGAACAGCGTGTAGCCGCGCCGGGAATCGAGTACGGAGAAGTCCAGGCGGGTGGGGAGCTGGGCGAAGTGCCAGCCGGGGACGGTCCGGCCGAGCGGGAGGAAACGGTCCAGCAGCCCGCGCTGCTCCATCAGCTCCACGCTGCGCGGGTGCAGGGTCAGCGCCCGCGAGTCGCGCTGCGGTTCCGTACGGCGTTCCAGAATCCGGGTCCGTACACCGGCCAGCGCGAGTTCGCTCGCGAGCAGCAGCCCGGTCGGGCCGGCGCCCACCACGGTCACATCGACGTTCATGAAGTTGTCCTCCCAGGTCAGGGATCAGCACGGATCAGGAGCCAGAACAGTCCGGCAACCACCATTTAATGAACACCGTTCACGTGAACACTGTTCACTATACTGAGACCCATGAGCTCACCGTCAACCCCGGCCCGCGGCCGACCCGCCCGGCTGGACCGCGCGCGCACCCTCGAAACGGCACTTGACCTGCTGAATCAGTCGGGCCTCGACGCGTTGACCATGCGCCGGCTCGCCGACGCGATGGGCGTACAGGCCGGCGCCCTGTACCGGTACTTCGCGACCAAACAGGACCTGCTCACCGCCATGGCGGAGCGGATGCTGGAGGGCGTTGCCGAATCGGCCGAGGCCGCGGGCGACGGCGGCGATGACGGCGACGGCGACGGCAACCGGGGCGACGACTGGAGCGCCCGCCTGACCGCCCTCGCCCGCGCCCACCGCACCGCCCTCCTCGCCCACCGCGACGGCGCCCGCGTATTCGCCGGCACGCACGCGACCGGCTCCAGCGTCCTCGGCTTCGCCAACACGTTCGTGGGCGTACTGCGAGAGGCGGGCTTCCGCGACGACGACGCGGCCCGCGCCCTCTACACGGTGGTCAACTACACCGCGGGCCACACCCTGGAGGAGCAGGCGGCACTCCAGGCGGAGGACGAAGCCCCCGAGAGCGTCAGCACCCTGCGCGACGCGGTGACGGCAGGAACGTACCCCCACCTCAGCGCCACCCTGCCCACCCTCACCAGCACGGACTTCACCCGGCTCTTCGAGTTCGGACTCGGCCTGATCATCGAGGGGCTGCGGGGGCGGCGGGGGCCGTCGGCAAGCGACTGAGCGATTGGCACACCGAGGGCCTCGGCGGACGCGGACGCGCCGGGGCCCTCAGTCGTGCCAGCACGCCCACCACCAGCGACTTCTCGCCCCCTTGACCGTTGATCTTGCCAACCTTTTGGGTTCCTTTACTTTCTCACCCCCAAGAATCGTTTGCCTTCAGCAACCAAGTGGTTCTACGGTTGCTCTAGGCAACAAAAGAAGAAGTGCGGAGGTGCCCATGGCCGCTCAGAGTCAGTACGAGGAGCTGGCCCGGCAGCTCAGTGCCATCGGCGCCGTCAAGCGGGAGATGGGGCGGATCCTGCCGCCCGACTGTCCGCCCGCCTCGGCCGGGGTGCTCACGCTGCTCGACCGGTACGGCGAGATGCGGATGAGCAAGCTGGCGGAGCTGCTGGCGATCGACATGTCGGTCACCAGCCGGCATGTGGCGCACGTCGCCGAGCGCGGCTGGATCGAGCGGCAGCCCGATCCGCAGGACAAGCGGTCGCGGCTGCTGCGGCTGACACCGAGTGGCCGGCTGCTCCTCGCGGAGCTCTCCGAACGCTACACAGCATCACTCGCCCGGTACCTGGACGACTGGTCCGACAGCGACGTCGGCCGGCTGAACGAGTTGCTCGCCCGGCTCCGCACGAGCTTCGGCGACTGCCGGACCCGGGCGCACCACGAAACGACCCGCACACCCGCGGAATGAAAAGGAACTACATGGCTACGACCACACCATCCGGTGTGCGGGGCGGCCACGCCAAGCACGGGGGCCACCCGGCTCCCGACGGGGCGCCCATGTCGCACCGTCAGATCATGGAGGCGATATCCGGGCTGCTGCTCGGCATGTTCGTCGCCATCCTGTCCTCGACGATCGTCTCGAACGCGCTGCCCGAGATCATCCATGACCTCAAGGGCGGCCAGAGCGCCTACACCTGGGTCGTGACCGCGTCGCTGCTGGCGATGACCGCGGCCACCCCGCTGTGGGGCAAGCTCTCCGACCTGTTCAGCAAGAAGCTGCTGGTGCAGGTCGCCCTGGTGATCTACGTGGCGGGCTCGGTGGTGGCCGGTCTGTCGCAGAACGCGGGCATGCTGATCGCGTGCCGCGTCGTCCAGGGCATAGGCGTGGGCGGTCTGTCCGCGCTGGCCCAGATCGTCATGGCCGCGATGATCTCCCCGCGCGAGCGCGGGCGGTACAGCGGCTACATCGGCGCGACCTTCGCGGTCGCCACGGTCGGCGGCCCGCTGCTGGGCGGCGTCATCACCGACACCAGCTGGATGGGCTGGCGCTGGTGCTTCTACGTCGGCGTGCCGTTCGCGGTGATCGCCCTGATCGTCCTCCAGAAGACCCTGAAGCTGCCCGTGGTCAAGCGGGACGTCAAGGTCGACTGGGCGGGTGCCTTCTTCATCAGCGCGGCGGTCTCGCTGCTGCTGGTGTGGGTGACGCTGGCCGGTGACAAGTACGACTGGATCTCCTGGCAGACCTTCGCCATGGTCGGCGGCTCGATCGTGCTGGGCGCGATCTTCGTCTTCGTGGAGTCCAGGGCGAGCGAGCCGATCGTCCCGCTGCGGCTGTTCCGCAACAAGACGATCACCCTCGCGTCGCTGGCCTCGCTGTTCGTCGGTATCGCGATGTTCTCCGGCACCGTCTTCTTCAGCCAGTACTTCCAGCTGGCGCGGGACAAGTCCCCGACGATGTCCGGGATCATGACGATCCCGATGATCGGTGGCCTGTTCGTCTCCTCGACCGTTTCCGGTCAGATCATCACCAAGACCGGCAAGTGGAAGGCGTGGCTGGTCTCCGGTGGCGTGCTGGTGACCGCCGGCCTGGGCCTGCTGGGCACCATCCGCTACGACACCGAGTACTGGCACATCGCGATCTTCATGGCGCTGATGGGCCTCGGCATCGGCATGATGATGCAGAACCTGGTGCTGTGCACGCAGAACCAGGTCGCCCCGCAGGACCTCGGCTCCGCCTCCTCCGTCGTGACCTTCTTCCGCTCCCTCGGTGGCGCGGTGGGCGTCTCGGCGCTCGGCGCGGTGCTCGCCAACCGGGTCACGCACTACGTCAAGGACGGCGTGCAGGAGCTCGGCCCGCAGGCCGCGGCGAAGTTCGCCCAGGGCGGCGCCGGCTCCGGCGGCGGTGGCATCCCGGACCTGGACGCCCTCCCGGCACCGTTCCGGACGATCATGGAGAGCGCCTACGGGCACGGCGTCGGCGACGTCTTCCTGTACGCGGCTCCGTGCGCGCTGCTCGCCTTCCTGCTGACGCTATTCATCAAGGAGGTCGCGCTGAAGACCCAGGGCGGCATGGCGCAGGCCGCGACCCCCGAGGCCGAGCCGGCCGCCGCGGCCGCCCAGGCAGCGGCGCAGCCGCAGCCCGAGCCCGCCCTGGTGGGCGCGGGTGCCCCGGCGGGCCAGGACGGCAACGGCACGGCGCCCTCCTGGGCGCAGCAGCCGGCGGCGGCCACCGCCACGCAGCCGCTGGCGGCGTACGCCTCGGCGGGCGGCGGTGACGAGGTCCCGGCCGGTCCGGCGATCCACGGCTCCGTACGCAACGCGGAGGGCCACCCGGTCGCGAACTCCGCGGTCACACTGATCTCGCTCAGCGGGCGCCAGCTCGGCCGCTCGGTGGTCGAGGCCAACGGCTCGTACGTGCTGAACGCCCCCGGCGCCGGTTCGTACGTGCTGATCGCGGCGGCCGACGGCCACCAGCCGCAGGCGTCCACGGTCGTCGTCGGCGAGCAGGCCCTCGCCTACGACATCCTGCTCAGCGGCACCAGCGGCCTGGGCGGCCAGGTCCGCAGCGCGGTCACCGGCGAGCCGGTGGCGGACGCGATGGTCGTGGTCACGGACGTACGCGGCGAGGTGCTGGCCACCGGCAAGACCGCGCCGGAGGGTTACTTCTCCTTCGACGAGCTGGCCCCCGGCACGTACACCATCGCCGTCAACGCGGCCGACTTCCGGCCGACGGCGCTGCCGGTCGAGGTCGGCGGCCAGGGCACGACCCGGATCGAGATCGAGCTGCTGTCCGGCGCCCGGGTGCAGGGCGTCGTACGGGCGGGAGCCGAGCGGCGGCCGCTGCCGGACGCGCGGGTCACCCTCGTGGACGCAGCGGGCAACGTCGTGGCCACCTCCACCACCGGTGAGGACGGCGCGTACGCCTTCACCGACCTGGACGCGGGCGACTACACGGTCATCGCGAGCGGCTACCCGCCGGTCGCCAACGGCCTGACGGTCGACGCGCGCGGGGTCGACGGCTACGACGTCGAGCTCGCCCACCCCGGCGAGTGATCCCGGGCCCGGGGGCCGGCCGTACGGCGGCGGCCCCCGGGGCCCCGGAGCGACCGGTGCGACCGGTGCGCCCCGGGGGACGAGACCCCGGTCCGCGGTGGCCTTCTGAGCGGAAAGGCCCGCGGACCGGACCCCAGGGCTCCGGCGGCGGTACGCGCACAGGCAGGGGACGGCCTGCGTGCCGCCGCCCGGAGCCCGACATGTGAGAGGCGAGAACGGGAGTGGGAATGACTTCGACGGGCGCGGCAGCGGCGGGACCGGCCAAGGGAGCGGGCGTCCGCGCGCAGGTCCGTACACGGGACGGCTGGGCGGTGCAGCACGCGGTGCTGACCGTCACCGACATGACCGGCACCCAGGTGCTGCGTGCGGCGGCCGACGAGGACGGCGTCGTACGGGACGCGCAACCGCTGGCCCCCGGCCCGTACACGGTGATCGTGACGGCGGTCGGCTACGCGCCGGTGGCCTCCAGCGCGATCGTGACGGCGAGCGGCCGGATGGACGTCGGCACCGTGGTGCTGGCGCGGCAGGGCGGCGCCGAGCTGCCGCCGCCCGGGGCCTGGACCATCGACCCGATGCACTCGACGGTCGCGGCGACCGCCCAGCACCTGGGCATCACCAGCGTGCACGGCCGCTTCCTGGACTTCGCGGGACGCATCGAGATCGCCGAGGACCTGGAGAAGTCGTCGGTCGAGGCGGTCATAAAGACGGCGTCGATCGACACCGGCAACGGGATGCGCGACGGGCACCTGCGCACCGGGGACTTCCTGGACGTCGAGCAGTACCCGGAGATGACCTACCGCAGCACCGGCCTGGAGCCGGCCGGACCGGACCGCTGGACCGTGCACGGCGAGCTGTCGCTGCGCGGTGTGGTCCGCCCGGTGGACCTGGACCTGAGCTACCTCGGTACGGGCCCGGACCCGTGGGGCGGCGTGCGGGCGGCCTTCAACGCCACCGCGGAGCTGCGCCGCGAGGACTTCAAGATGAACTACAACCAGGTCGTCGCCGCCGGCATCGCCGCGATCGGCACGACGCTGCGCGTGGAACTGGACATCCAGGCCGTACAGGGCGAGACGCTGCCCACGGCCTGACGACCCGGCCCCAGACCCCCGACCGGGGCCGTACGCGACGGTGCCCCGCCCTTTGCACTGCAAGGGGCGGGGCACCGTCGTGCAGGGCAACCCGTCAGTTGGTCTTGCACTTGTTGCCCGTGGCGGGGTTGAGCAGCCCGATGACGTCGATGGTGTTGCCACAGATCGGGATGCCGACGTCGATCGGGACCTGGATGGCGTTGCCGGACAGGATGCCCGGCGAGTTGGCGACCTTGGCACCCGCCCCCGCGTCGGCGGCGGCGGTGCCGACGCTGCCGAGGACGGCGGCGACGGTCAGGACACCCGCGCTGATGGCAGTACGAACGCGCATATGGAGCTCCTTACGCTGCGCTGAGAAATGATCAGAAAAGAGGTTCACGCAGCGGCGGTCATAAAAACCGACAGGACGGCCGATCCCCACGTTCGGCGGGACCGCTTCACGCGTCCGGACGCGCGGGGCGCACACGACGGCGTGGGGGGTGATAGGGGGCGCGTGGGGGGGCGCAGGGGGCGCGTTCCGCTCCCGGCGGGCGCCGTTCCGGGCCGCCGTTCCGGGCCGCCGTTCCGGGCCGCCGTTCCGAGCGCCGTTCGAGCGGTCTTTCCGTTGACGGCCTCCCGCCGGCGGCCCCCCGGCTCCTATCCGGCGCCGTCCCGATCCGTCGCCTCCCCGTTCCGCGCGCGCTCCCGCTCCCGCATCGCCTCGATGCCCGCGATCTGGAGTTCGAGGGCGAAGGCGAAGTCGTTCTCCAGCATCTGCTCGGCCGTCAGCCCCTTTCGCGCGTACACCGCCTTGACGGACAGCTCCATCGTCTCGGCGAACTCCGGGCGGTCCCGTACGGCGCCCACGACCTGCTGGAAGTACTCGTCCAGGGTGGAGCCCTCGGCCCGGCAGCGGGCGCGGTGCAGGCCCTGGATGGTGCAGAAGCCGTAGACGAACTGGAAGACCGCCGCCAGCGCCCCGGACGTCGACTCCTTCGACAGGCCGCTGCGCGCCATCACCCGCAGGGTCGCGTTGGAGAAGGCCATCGAGTGCGGCCCGAAGTTGATGTACTCCCCCAGCAACCTCGGTACCCAGGGGTGGGCGAGCAGCATGGTGCGGTATTCGGTGGCGAGGTGGCGCAGCTGGTCGCGCCAGTCGGCGTCCTCGTCGGACTCGTCGGGCAGGTCGATCTCGCCGGCCGCCGCGTCCATGGCCAGTTCCAGCAGGTCGTCCTTGGTGTCGACGTACCAGTAGACGGACATGGCGGTGACGCCCAGCTCGGCGGCGAGGCGGCGCATGGAGAACTTCGCCAGGCCCTCGGCGTCCAGCAGCCGGACCGTGGCCGCGACGATCTTGTCGAGGTCCAGTCCGGCCGGCTGGTCCGCCTTCCGTTTCACCGGGGGGCGCTCCGCCAGCCATACGCTCTTCGGCTGTTTCCCGGCGCGGCCCGAAGTCGCGGCCATCTCGCGCCCTCCCTTTCGTTACGCAGTGGTACGCGGTCGATGCTATTCCGGCCGGGCGGGGGCCGGAGCCGGGTCCGTACCGTCCACGGGCACGTCCGCACGCGGCGCGCCGTCGTCCGGCGCCGTCCGGTCGCGCTCCGCGCGGCGCAGCAGGAACGCCGCGAGCAGACCGCCGAGGAAGACCGCCGCCGCGCCCACCAGTTGGCTGGTGCCGATACCGGAGGCGAACGCGTCGTGCACGGCCGCCCGGTCCGCGTCCGTACGGGCCAGGGCCAGCGCGGCGGGCAGCGAACCGGCGCCCAGCGCGACCGCCGGGAGCAGCGCGGCGAAGCGGGAATTGAGCACCGCGCCGAGGACCGCGACGCCCAGGCCCTGGCCGAACTCCATCAGCGTGCCGTTCACGCCCGCGCCCACCCCGGCCTTCTCCACCGGGATCGCGGACATCACCGCGTTGGCCATGGCGGGCATCGCGAAGGCCACGCCGACGCCCATCACCAGCAGGCCGAGCAGCATGCCGCCGTAGCTGTCGCTGCCCAGGGTGGCGATGGCGGTCAGACCGGCGGCCAGCAGGGTCATCCCCGTAACGATCATGCCGGGGGTGCCCAGCCGGGGCATCAGCCGGGCGCTCAGGCCGCTGAAGTTCAGTACGACGACCATCAGCGCCAGCGGCGCCATCCGCAGCCCGGCCTCCAACGGGCCGTAACCGAGGACCAGTTGCAGGTGCTGGGTGAGCAGGAACATCGAGCCGCCCAGGCCGAAGGCGACCAGGATGCCGCCGGAGACCGCGCCGATGAACCGGCTGTTGCGGAAGAAGTGCATGTCCAGCATCGGGTTCGGCACGCGCAGTTCCCAGAGCGCGAAGACGGTCAGGCCCACGATGCCGACGGCGGCGGAGGTCAGCACCCGGCCGGAGAGCCAGCCGCTGTCCGGCCCGGAGATGATCGCGAAGACCACGCCCACCATGCCGATCATGGAGAGCAGCGCGCCGACCAGGTCGGGGCGGTCGCCGCTGGGGTTCTTCGACTCGGGGACCAGCCGCAGTACGGCGACCAGGCCGATCAGCGCGACCGGAATGTTGATCAGGAACAGCGCGCCCCACCAGAAGTGGGCCAGCAGCGAGCCGCCGATCAGCGGCCCGGCGGCGAAGCCGAGCGAGTTGACCGAGCTCCAGATGCCGATGGCCTTGGGGCGCTCGGCGTCGTCGAATATCTGCATCACGACGGCGAGCGTGGTCGTCATCAGCAGCGCGCCGCCGATGCCCATCCCGGCGCGGGCCGCGATCAGCTGGCCGGGCGACTGGGAGAGGGAGGCGGCGAGCGAGGCGACGCCGAACAGCACCAGGCCGAGGGCGAGCATCTTCTTGCGGCCGTAGCGGTCGGCGGCGTTGCCCGCGGTGAGCAGCAGGCCGGACTGGACCAGGGAGTACGCGTTGAGCATCCACTGCACGTCGGCGGTGGTGGCGCCCATCTCCTCGGTGAGGGAGGGCACGGCGACGTTCAGGACGGTGTTGTCGAGCAGGACGGTCAGCTGCGCGAGGCAGATGACGGCGAGGATGACCCAGCGGGCGGGATTGCGGGCCGGGCGCAAGGGGTCGGTGGCGTTGGGCGCCACGGAGGACATACAGGCTCCCTGTACGGAGTGATGCGAGCGGAAGAGCGGGACGCATACACCGTACAGGGAGCGTTATACGCCGTACAGTTTGTTTCGGCGGGGGGCGAAAGGGAGCTGAACGGTCCGTTCTTCACCTCAGGTCTTCACCTCAGGTCTTCACCTCAGGCCTTCACCTCAGGTCTTCACCTCATGAGACGGGACGCGTCAGGTCGTAGAGCGTCGTCTTCCCGATGGTGACCTTCTTGAAGGACTTCTCCACCCAGCTCGTGATGTCGGACGAGGTGCTGCTGTTCCGGCCGTTCGCGCCGAAGAAACCGCCGCCCATTCCGCCGCCGATGAAGTAGTGGATCTTCCCCTGGCGTACGTACTCCTTGAACTGTTCGAGGGTCGGTGACGGGTCGCTGCCGTTGAATCCGCCGACGGGCATGACCGGGAGACCGGTGGCGAGCTGGTAACTGGCGGCGTTCTGGGAACCGATCGCGGCGGCGGCCCAGGTGTGGTCGGCGGCGTTCTCCTTCAGGGCGGCCTTGGCCTCGGCACTGACCTGCTGGCCGTTGAGGAGGCCGCCCAGGCCGTTGTGGCGGGCGCCGTCACGCTGTCCGAGGCCCTGGCCCCGGCCGGGTCCCTGGCCGGGGCCAGGACCGCCCGGACCACCCCCGGTGCTCTTGCCGCCCTTGCCACCCGGCCCGGGACCGCGCCCACCGATGATGATCATGCCGGGCCGTCGGCCTCCGGCCCCCTTGACCTCCGGTCCCGCCGTGACGATCGAGCCGGTGTGCGGGGTGCCGACCGTATTCGCGGCGTACGCGACCGGGCCGCCCAGCCCGGCGGCGATGCCCAGCCCGGCGGCCACCACGGCCAGCCTGCGCCCCAGCCGTACGGACAGCCGCCGGCCCAGTCGTACGGACAGCAGCAGCCCCAGCGCCGCGACGGCGCCGACCGCGACCACGGTCCAGCGCAGCCACGGCAGCCACTGCGGCGAGCGGGCCAACAGGACATACGCCCACCCGGCCGTCACCGCGACCGTGCCCGCCAGCAGCAGCGCGGCGGCGGTGCGGGACCGCCGCCGCCACAGCAGCGCCGCGCCCATGGCGACCAGCGCCGCGATGTACGGAGCCAGGGCCACGTTGTAGTACTCGTGGAAGATCCCGGACATGAAGCTGAACGTCGCGAACGTCATCAGCAGCGCCCCGCCCCACACCAGGAACGCGGCGCGCGCGGCGTCCGTACGGCGGGCCCGCCGCAGCACCACCAGCCCCGCGACCAGCAGCAGGAAGGCAGCGGGCAGCAGCCAGGAGATCTGGCCGCCCATCTCGGAGCTGAACAGCCGGGTGATGCCGGTGTCGCCCCAGGAACCCCCGCCACCACCACCGCCACCACCACCGGGACGGCCGCCCCCTACGCTGCCGGTCTCGTTGCCGTTGATGCGGCCGAGGCCGTTGTAGCCGAATGTCAGCTCCAGGAAGCTGTTGTGCTGCGAGCCTCCGATGTACGGGCGCGAGGCGGCCGGCCACAGTTCCACGATCGCGACCCACCAGCCGCCGGACACCACCATCGCCAGCCCGCCCAGCAGCAGTTGGCCGATCCGGCGCCGCAGCGTGGTGGGCGCGCAGACCGCGTAAACGACCGCCAGCGGCGGCAGGATCAGCCACGCCTGCAACGTCTTGGTCAGGAAGGCGAGGCCGAAGCAGACGCCCGCCAGCAGCAGCCACTTCGTACGGGCGTCCTCCAGCGCGCGCAGGACGCAGTACACGGCGCAGACCATGAGCAGGCACAGCAGCGCGTCGGGGTTGTTGAAGCGGAACATCAGCGCGGCGACCGGCGTCAGTGCCAGCAGCGCCCCCGCCAGCAGCCCGGCGCCCGCGCCGAAACGGCGCCGTACGGCCGCGTACAGCACACCGACCGTGGCGACGCCCATCAGCGCCTCCGGCAACAGGATCGCCCACGCGTTGAGCCCGAAGAGCCGTACGGACAGGGCCATCGGCCACAGGGCGGCCGGGGGCTTGTCGACGGTGATGGAGTTGGCCGCGTCCGACGAGCCGAAGAAGAACGCCTTCCAGCTCTCGGAACCCGCCTGGGCCGCCGCCGAATAGAACTGGTTCGCGTAGCCGGACGCGCCCAGGTCCCAGAGGTAGAGCGCGGCAGTGACCAGGAGGAGGGCCAGGAGGGCGGGGCGGTGCCGGTGGGGGGTGGCTGGGGGCGACTGTGCGGCTGGCGACGCGGCCGGTTCCGTCGGCTCGGTCGACTCGGTCGGCTCCGTCGACTCGGTAAGACGAGTGTCGTGCGTGGTCATCAAGCGCTCCTGCCGGGGCGGTTCGGTACGGCGGTGGGGCGGTCCGGGGCCGCGGCGGGGCGATCCGGGGCGGTGGCCCGGCGGTTCGGGGCGGTGGCCGGGCGATCCGGGGCGGTGGCCGGGCGAGCCGGGGCGCTGGCCGGGCGATCCGGGACGGCGGCCGGGCGATCCGGGGCGGTGGCCGGGCGGTTCGGGCGAGCGGCGGCGCGATCCCGGTGCGGTACCGCCGTCCTGCCCTCCCGCTCCCGGTCCGTGAAGACCCACGCCCGGAAGAGCAGGAACCGCAGCAGCGTCGCCGCGAGGTTCGCGGCCACCAGGACCGCCATCTCGGTGCCGTGCGCGGGATCGCCGGTCGCGGCGTCCAGGGCGGCCAGCGAACCGCTGGTCAGGGCCAGGCCGATGCCGAAGACGACGAGGCCCTGGGCCTGGTGGCGTACGGCTCGTTCCCGGCCCCGTACGCCGAAGGTCAGCCGCCGGTTCGCCGCCGTGTTGCCGATCGCCGAGAGGAGCAGCGCGGCGGCGTTGGCCGCCTGCGGTCCGACGCCGAGCCGGAAGAGCGAGTAGAGCCCCAGGTAGAGCAGCGTGCTGAGGGCGCCGACCACGCAGAAGCCCATGACCTGGCGCGCCAGCCCGCGCGGTACGCCGCTCAGGTCGCGGTCGCGCGGGTCGTCGCCGAAGGGCCGGGCGAGCCGGTCCAGCGGCAGCGCCCCGGTCGCCAGCGCGCGCCCCACTCGCCACACGCCTTTCAGGTCCTCGGTGGCCGTCCGCAGGATGTGCACGGTGCTGTGCGGGTCGTCCACCCAGTCCACCGGCACTTCGTGGATGCGCAGCCCGGCACGTTCCGCGAGCACCAGCATCTCGGTGTCGAAGAACCAGCCGCTGTCCTCGACCATGGGCAGCAGCCGCGCGGCGACATCGCCCCGTACCGCCTTGAAGCCGCACTGCGCGTCCGAGAAGCGGGCGGCCAGCGAGCCGCGCAGGATGAGGTTGTACGAGCGGGAGATGAACTCGCGCTTCGGCCCGCGCACCACCCGCGAGCTGCGCGCCAGCCGCGAGCCGATCGCCAGGTCCGAGTGGCCGGAGATCAGCGGCGCGACCAGCGGCAGCAGCGCGTTCAGGTCGGTGGACAGGTCGACGTCCATGTAGGCGAGCACCGGCGCGTCGGAGAGGGACCACACGGTGCGCAGCGCCCGGCCGCGCCCCTTCTCCTCCAGGCGTACGGCCGTCACCTCGTCGATCTTCTCGTCCAGTGCCGCGGAGATCTCGGGCGTGCGGTCCGTGCTCGCGTTGTCCGCGATGGTGATCCGGAAGCCGTACGGGAAGGTGCGGGTGAGGTGGTCGTGGAGCCGCAACACGCAGGGCTCCAGGTCGGACTCCTCGTTGTAGACAGGGATCACGACATCGAGCACCGTGGTGGTCTGCCCGGGGCGCAGATGCTCACGAGGCGGCAGGGAGCCCAGAGGAGTCTGGGCCGGCTGTGTCGTCGTCATGCCACCGACACTCGCCGGGCGCGCTGTCACCCTTGTGTGGTGTCGCTGTGACCCGCCTGTGAATGGGTGTGCTTCAAGGGCGCCCGGTGAAGCCGAGGGGCGCGTGCGGTGTCGTGCGCCGGACCGTCGGCGGGCAGCCGGACGCTGAAGACCGTCCGTCCGGGCACACTCTCCACCCGGGCCGTACCGCCGTGCGCCGCGACCACGGCCTGCACGATGGCCAGCCCGAGACCCGTGCTGCCGCCGGTACGCCCCCTTTTCCCATCCGCGCCCGCGCCTGTGCCCGCGGTCCCGTCCGCCCCGTCCCCCGTGCGGGCGCGGGAGGCGTCGCCGCGGGCGAAGCGTTCGAAGACGTGCGGCAGCAGGTCAGGGGGTACGCCGGGGCCGTCGTCCTGCACCTCCAGCCGCACGGAACGGTTCGCTCCGGACACCGGCGGCTCGCGCCGGAGGCGGGCGACGACCGTGGTCCCCTCGGGGGTGTGCGTACGGGCGTTGGCCAGCAGGTTGACCAGGACCTGATGCAGCCGGTCGGCGTCGGCGCGTACGCACACCGGGTCGTCGGGCAGTTCCAGGCGCCACTTGTGTCCGGGCCCGGCCGCGCGGGCGTCGCTGACGGCGTCCACGACCAGCGGCGCGAGGTCGGTGCTCTCGTACGACAGCGGCCGGCCGGCGTCCAGCCGGGCGAGCAGCAGCAGGTCCTCCACCAGGCCGGTCATCCGCTGCGCCTCGGATTCGATCCGGCCCAGGGCGTGCCGGGTGGCGGGGCCGGGCTCCTCGCGGCCGCGCCGGGTCAGCTCGGCGTAGCCGCGTATCGAGGCCAGCGGCGTGCGCAGCTCGTGGCTGGCGTCGGCGACGAATCTGCGGACCCGCGTCTCGCTCTCCTGGCGGGCGGCGAGCGCCGAACCGACGTGGCCCAGCATCCGGTTGAGCGCCGCGCCGACCTGGCCGACCTCCGTACGGGGGTCGGCCTCGGCGGCCGGGACGCGTTCGTGCAGGGCCACCTCACCGCGGTGCAGCGGCAGCTCGGAGACCCGGGTCGCCGTAGCGGCGACCCGGCGCAGCGGCCACAGCGCTATCCGGACCGTGGCGGCGCCCGCGAGACCGGCCGCCACCAGGCCCGCGGCCGTGACGCAGACCTCCACGACGATCAGCCTGCCGACGACGTTCTGCACCTCGCCGGACGGCAGCCCGACCAGCGCGGAGTCGTCCGGCGCCGAGGCGATCCGGTAGTCGCCGAGGCCGGGCAGGGTGACGGTGTGCGGGCGCCCGTCATGCGGTACCTCGGCCAGCGCGTCCACCTGCTCGTCCGTCAGCGTGACCACGTTCTGCGCGGGCATCGGGTTGCGCCCGTCGATGCTGCGGGCCGCCGCGACGATCTCACCGTCGGAGGAGAGGCGCGCGCCGACGGTGCCGATGGGCTGACCGGGCCCGGCGATGAACCCGAGGTCCCGGTGATCGAGGAAACCCCCCTGCCGGCCGCCCGTGTGCTGGGCCGACTCCAGGAGCTTGCCGTCCAGTTGGTCCTGGAGGTAGGAGTGCAGGGCGATGGTGGTGACCGTACCGATCACCGCACAGACCACCGCGATCAGCATCACCGCCGAAACGATCAGCCGCGTACGCAACGTCCACCGCCGGGGCCGCAGCCGGAGCTGCCGGGGACGGCGGTGGCGGTGGGTGGTGGGGGGTTTGGAGGGCGTAGAAGGCGTTGACGGCGTACAGAGTGTGGAGGTGGCGCGGGGAGTGCCGACGGTGGGTGCGGGGGTGCTTGATGGGGTGGGGCCCGGCGGGGTGAGGCTCGGAGAGATGTGGCCCGGAGAGATGCGGCCCGGTGCATCGGAGCTCGGTGCATCGGGGTCCGGCGGGGTGCGGCCCGGTGCATCGGAGCCCGGGTAGAGGCGGCCTGGCGCACCGGACCGCAGCGGGGTGCGACCCGGCGAACCGGAGCCCGGGTAGAGGCGGCCCGGCACACCAGAGCCTGGCGAAGTGCCCCCCGGCGCATCAGAACCCGGCGAAGTGCCCCCCGGCGCACCAGAGTCCAGCGAAGTGCGGCCCGGCACACCAGAACCCGGCGAGATGCGGCCCGGCTCACCAGAGCCCTTCGCACCGGAGCCGCGCCGCTTCCCCGCCGCCACGGCCACCCGCTACCCGCCCGGCTTGATCAGATAGCCCGCGCCGCGGCGGGTGTGGATCATCGGGCTGCGGCCCGCGTCGATCTTCCGGCGCAGATACGAGATATACAGCTCCACGACGTTGGCCTGGCCGCCGAAGTCGTAGCTCCACACCCGGTCCAGGATCTGCGACTTGCTCAGCACCCGCCGTGGGTTGCGCATCAGATAGCGCAGCAGCTCGAACTCGGTGGCCGTCAGGTGGATCTCCTCGCCGCCGCGCCACACCTCATGGCTCTCCTCGTCCAGCAGCAGGTCGCCCACCGCGAGCAGCGACTCCCCGCGTCCCGCCGCCGCTCCCGCCCGGCGCAGCAGGCCGCGCAGCCGGGCCACCACCTCCTCCAGGCTGAAGGGCTTGGTCACGTAGTCGTCGGCGCCCGCCGTCAGTCCGGCGATCCGGTCCTCGACCGCGTCCTTCGCGGTCAGGAACAGCACCGGCACCTCCGGCAGTTCGTGGCGCAGCCGGCCCAGGACGGTCAGCCCGTCCATGTCCGGCAGCATCACGTCCAGCAGCACCGCGTCCGGACGCCACTCACGCGCGGCCCGCAGCGCGGCCGTACCGTTGCCCTCGGCACGGATGTCCCAGCCCTCGTAGCGCAGCGCCAGGGAGAGCAGTTCGGCGAGCGACGCCTCGTCGTCGACGACCAGCACCCGTACCGGGCTACCGTCGGGACGCAGCAGCTCGGCAGGCTTCTTCGCGGTGGATGTGGACGCTGTCACGGTCATGCCGCAAAGGCTGACCACCCCCTCTGAGAGCCGTCTTGCGCGTACCTGTGAATCTCCTGAGAAACACCCGTCACCGCAGCTCGCCTGCGGTGGAACCGGACTGGGCCGCCCCCCGCGCGGTCCAGCCGGTCACCACGGGAATCAGCATGCCACCCACCACTGACAATCGCCCTGACCTGTGCCTTTACCGCTCTCCGCGACCTCGGGCACCACGGTTTCGGCCACCACGACCTCGGGCCCCGGGCTCAGTCACCGCGACCTCGGGTATCCAGGCCTCAGTCACCGCGACCTCGGATCCCCGGCCTCGGCCACCGCGACCTCGGGCCCCGGGCTCACTCACCACGGCCCGCTCACCCCGGCCTCGCCCACCGCCGCCCTTCCCTTGACCCCGACGTCAATCCCTACCGTCACGGCATGAAGATCCTCGCCCTCAACGGCAGCCTGCGCGCCCGCTCCTCCAACGGTGCCGTCCTGCGTTCCGCCCTCGCCCTCACCGACGCCGTGTCCACCGTCGCCGACATCGGCGCGCTCCCCCACTTCAACCCCGACCTGGACGGCGTGGACTCCGCACCGCCCGCCCCCGTGGCCGCGCTGCGCCGCGCCGTGGCGGAGGCGGACGCCGTCCTGGTCGTCAGCCCCGAGTACGCCCACGGCGTCCCGGGCGTCCTCAAGAACGCGCTCGACTGGCTGGTCAGCAGCGCCGAGTTCCTGGGCAAACCGACCGCCGTGCTGACCGCATCGCCCTCGCCCACCGGCGCGGCGTACGCGCACGAGCAGCTGCGCGAGACCCTGCGCATGATGTCCGCCGACGTGCTCCCGGACGCCTGCCGCAACCTCATCGCCATCAGCCCGAAGACCGACCCGGCCACGGGGACCGTCACCGACCCGGCCGCCCTCCAGGAGCTGCGCACGGCCATGGCGGCGCTGTGCGGCACGCAAGTTGCATGAGTTGCGACGCATTTCGCCGGAACCCTCGGCCCGGCTTCGCGCACGGCCGTTCCCCCGCCGGCCACGCCAGGCGGACGAGGAGCAAACCGCGACAAGCCTCGAACCGCCAAGGCCACGATCATCGGTCACCGTGCGTAGCCACCCTCGCCGTGCCTTAAAGCAGTCTTAAATCGCGAGCTGACAGGGCCCGCAGAACCCAACACAACACAACAGTGCTGGTGAACGCATCAGTTGGCGTCGAACAGCCGCTTTTTCGCGTGATCGATGACATGCGCAGGCCATGGTGTATGGTTTCGCCCGCTGTCACCGAGAGTGCCGCTTTGGCCAGTGATTCGCTCACCGGCTGAACGCGTCAGCACCCCGGAGGGCAGTGCGCAACTCCCCCACGGCGGTGCTCGCGTGCACCGGACCCGGTCGCCCGGGTCCGGCCCGCGTGCGCCGCAGAAAGGTTTGCTCATGTCCGGAAAACGGGCTCTCAAAAGACGGGTGCTGAAGCCTGTCCCGCTGATCGCGATGGCAGGCGTCGGCGCCTGCCTGGCGGCTGTCGTCGTACCGTCCGCGTTCGGTACGGACGCCCCGGCCGACGCGTCCGCGAAGGCCGGCACGTGCACGATCCGCTCCGCGGACAAGCACTCCGAAGCGCCGCCCAGCTGCCTTGGCGTCACCGCCTCCCTCGACCACCTGCCGGCGGTCGGCGAGCAGGCCACCCTCACCGTGGACGTCAAGGCGCAGGCCGACATCAAGAACGCGGGCCTGTCCGTCCAACTGCCGCCCGCGCTGCGAATAGCCGGCAAGGACGACGGCCTCACCGCGCCCAAGAAGGACGACTTCGGCCAGCGCACCAGCCAGAAACTCTCCCTGGCCCCCGGCACTCGCACCGTCGAGATCAAGGTCAAGGCCGTCGCCGCCGGACCCGCCCAGATCCAGGCGGACATCAGCGACATCGACCACCCCGACCCGCGCCGCGCCGGACACGACTCGGTGGAGCTCACCGTCGGCACCGCCAAGGGCTCCACCGACAAGGGCGTCTCGGTCTCCAAGGGCCGCGCGACCAAGGTCGAGCGCCCCGGTCCCGGCACCCGCGCACCGCGCAAGGTCACCCCCAAGACCCCCGCCCCCGCCAAGGCCCCGGACGCCTCGGCCCCGGCCGCCAACGCCCGGACCTGCGTCAACGGCACCTTCCGCAACCGCTTCCAGTCCGCCGAGGGCGGCAACTGGGAAGCCAAGGCCAACCGCGACGAACCGGTCAGCAACGCCAACGTCACCCTGTGGGGCAAGCCGACCGCCAACGGCGCCACGCGGAAGCTCGCCACCGGGATGACCGGCAACGGCGACGGCAGATTCAACCTCTGCTACACGCCGACCACCTCCACCACCTCCGTCGCGTGGGTGGAGTTCCGCACGCAGGCCGGCCGGATGTGGTCGGTGGTCGACTACAACGGCAACCAGTACGCGACCTCTTCGTACGCGCTGAACAACATCTCCGGCACCGCCAGCCTGGGGAACGTCTACGCCAATGAGGGGCAGAGCCGCGCCTGGCACGCCCTCGACACGCTCAACAAGCTGTGGTGGAACCGCGGCTCCACGACCAACTGCTGGGCCAGCAGTGAGCAGGACGGCCGCTGCACTCCGATCACCGTCCAGTGGTACCCCGGCTCGACCGACGGCACGTACTGGACCACCAACGAGGACAAGATCCACCTCGCGGACAACGACCCCGACTCCGAGCACACCACCGTCCACGAGGCGGGCCACGCCCTCATGGGCAAGCTCTACCGGGGCTGGTGGCCGCAGGTGAGCAACTGCTCGCCCCACTACGTCAACCGTTCCTCCTCCGCCAGCTGCGGCTGGACCGAGGGCTTCGCCGACGCGGTGTCGTTCCACACCTTCAACGACACCACCTACTACTGGGGCAACGGCGCCTCCATGAACCTCGCCAATGACCGCTCCACCAGCGGCATCGACCAGGGCGACGCCTGCGAGGCCCGGGTCGCCACCGCGCTGGTCGACCTGTGGTCCCAGGTCGACGGGGGCTGGATGAAGAGCAACACCATGATGTCCAAGAACTCGCAGTCCAGCTTCCGTGAGTACTTCGTCACCGACCGGCCCGCGTACGGCCTGGACACGGGCTCGAAGGCCCGGGGCATCCTCTGGAAGCACACCATCTGGTACTGACCGGTGCCGACCGGCGTTCTCCGGTACTGACCATCAGACCCCCGGTACAGACCGGCGATCTGAGGTGCTGATCGCCAGACTTCCGGTACTGACCGGCGGGCTCCGGCACCAACCGCCAGACCTCGGGGGACCAACCGCCAGACCTCGGGTACCAACCGGCGATCTCCGGCACGACCGCCGCCAACCAGCCGACCCCATGGGCCGGGCCGACTCCGGCCCGGCCCATGGCCGTACCGACCGGCTCCTCGCCCCCGCCCCGCCGCCATCCCCTCCCGCTCCTTGGAACAAGCGCCCCCTCCAACCCCTAGAACAAGCTCCCCTGCCCGTCCTCCGCCCCACCCTTCGGCGCCCGCACCATCGCCGTAGTCACCCCACCCGTCGCACCCCGCAACACCCACCCCGCCAGCAACCGCGTATCCACCACGAACACCGTGGCCTCCGCCTCCGCCTCCGCTTCCGCCCCGGCCGCCGCCACCACGCCCCGCACATACAGATCCGCCCCCACCCCGCCACCACATCCCCCACGATCTCGTCCCCGGCCGCCGGTCCGTCCGCGACCTCGCCGACCCCCGCCGGAATCCGCTCCAGCCCGAACGCCTCCGTGTGATCCGTCCACGCGAACGCGGCCGGCTCCAGCGCCTCCGGCCATCCGGCCAGCCCACGCGCCGCCGTGTGCAGCCCGGCCAGGGCCGCCACCCGCTCCGGCACCGGCGGCAGCGCGGCCCGCGCCGCCCGCTTCTCCGCCTTCCCGAACCGGTCCCGTACGTCCAGGGCGCTCCCCAGCAGCGCCTCCGCACGCCGCGCGGCCATCAGCGGCCCGTGCCCCAGCCACGCGTACGTGATCGCCCCTTGCTCCACCAGGCGCGCGGCCCCGCGCCCGGCCGCCGTGATCCCCACCTTCAGCAGGCCGGGCCCGAAGTACGCGAGGTACACGCCGTACGTACGGGGGTCGTCGGCCATCGTGTCCGCCGCCACCGAGCGCGAACGGTCCAGGCGCGCGCAGTCGGCGCACTGGTCCCGCGTGACGCCGCTGTCGACCACCGCCGCGTACGGGCAGGCGGTCCAGCGTGCGCCGCGCCGCACGCCCAGGCAGCGCCGTTCGCCCGTCAGCGCGAACGCCAGCGCCTTGCCCGCGGGCAGCGCGCTGCGCCGCCGCTCGCCGCGCCCGGGGCTGTACCACCCGAGCCCCGGCTCGGTCCCGGCCCAGCTCGGCCCCGTACACCACCAGCCACCCGGCACACTCACTCCCCTGCACCCGCTCCCGCCCACCCGGCCGGAACGGTCCTCCCCGGAACGGTCCTCCCCGGAACGATCGTCCCCGGGGCGGCCCCGCTCCCCCTGAAAGCGCTGCGGTACGCACTCGGCGACACCCCGACCGCCGCCTGGAGGTGCTGCCGTAGCGACGCCGCCGTGCCGAAGCCCGCGTCGGCCGCCACCCGGTCCACCGGCAGTTCCGTCTCCTCCAGCAACTGCCGTGCCCGCTCGACGCGTTGCCGCGTCAGCCACTGCAACGGCGACACCCCGACCTCCTCCCGGAACCGCCGGGTGAAGGTCCGGACGCTCATCGACTCGCACGAGGCCAGGTCCCGCAGCGTCACCGGCCGGTCCAGGTGCTCCAGCGCCCAGGCGCGGGCCGCGGCCGTCGAGGAGTACTGCGGCTCGGGCACCGGACGCCGGATGTACTGGGCCTGGCCGCCCTCCCGGTGCGGCGGCACGACCGTACGCCGCGCCACCTCATTGGCCACCGCCGCCCCGTTATCACACCTGATCATGTGCAGACACAGATCGATCCCCGAGGCGACACCGGCGGACGTCAGCACGCCGTCCTCATCCGTGTACAGCACATCCGCGTCCAGCTCGATCTCCGGAAACAGCTGCCGGAACTGCTCCGCCGACCGCCAGTGCGTGGTCGCCCGCCGCCCCTTCAGCAGCCCGGCCGCCGCCAGCACGAACGAGCCCGTACAGATGGAGGCGACCCGCACCCCCGGCCGGATGCGCGCCACCGCCCGCGCCATCTCCTCGCTCAGGCAGCCGTCCTCCGCCCCGTAGTCCTGCTCCGAGGCCGGCACCACCACGGTGTCGGCCTCCGCCAGCACCTCCGGCCCGTAGCGCACATTGACCGTGAAATCCGCGTCCGTACGAAGCTCACCCGGCTCCGCCGCGCACGTCACCACCTCGTACAGCCGCCGCCCGTCGGCCGTCTCGGCATACCCGAAGAGCCGGTGGACGATCCCCAGCTCCATCGCCAGCAGCCCGTCCCGTACCAGTACGGCGACCCGATGCCGCCCGTCCTCCGCGAAGACACCCATGGCCCGATCCTGACACATGCTGGCCATCCGGCCACTCGTCCGGCCATGGCCACCACCCGCAAGATCGACCCAACGGATCCGTTCATCCCTCCGCCCCTCTACCCGAACTCCGAAAGGCATCCCCATGAAGGTCCTGTGGCTCGCGGCCCACCCCGAAGAGCGCTCCCTGAACGGCTCCCTCAAGGACGAAGGCGTGCGCGCCCTGCGCGACAACGGCCACGAGGTCCAGGTCTCCGACCTCTACGCCATGAAGTGGAACCCGGTCGTCGACGCCGACGACTTCGACCACCCCTCCGACGAGCGCCTGCACATCAGCGGTGCCGCCGAACGCGCCCTCGGCAACGGCACGTTGAGCCCCGACATCCGCGCCGAGCAGGAGAAGGTCACCTGGGCCGACACCCTGATCGTGCAGTTCCCGCTCTGGTGGTACGGCATGCCCGCCATCCTGAAGGGCTGGTTCGACCGCGTCTTCGTCAAGGGCTTCGGGTACGGCTTCAGCGACCCCGACACCGGGGCCACGCTCCGTTACGGCGACGGCCCGCTGACCGGCAAGCGCGCCATGGCCGTGGTCACCGCGGGCGCCCGTCCCGGCACCCTCGGCCCGCGCGGCGTCAACGGCGACCTCAACGACCTGCTCTTCCCCCTCCACCACGGCACCTTCTGGTACACGGGTATGAGCGCCGTCCCGCCGTTCCTGGTCTCCTCGGCCGACCGCATGACCCCCGCCGGCTTCGAGGACACCGCCGCCCGGCTCCGCACCCGCCTCCTGGAGATCCCCTCGACCCCGCCGCTTCCCTTCCGCCGCCAGAACTCCCCCGACTACGACCCGGAGACCCTCACCCTCCGCCCCGACCTCGCCCCGGACCTCACCGGCCCGGCCATCCACTACACCGACGCCGCCCGGTAAGCCCGTGCACAGAAAAAAAGACCGGTCCGGCACGTTCAACGTGCCGGACCGGTCTGCGCAGTAGCGGGGACAGGATTTGAACCTGCGACCTCTGGGTTATGAGCCCAGCGAGCTACCGAGCTGCTCCACCCCGCGTCGGTGACCCTGACTGTACGCCACCCACGCCCCCATGGGAAATCGTCGGCCCGCCGGCCTCCACGGCACCGTCCGGCCCGACGCTCGCGTCAGCCGGGTGAGCACCGAGGCGACCGGCGTCGCCCTCGCCTGCCTTCGCCCTACGTGCCCGACCTCAATCCGGCCAAGGGCGCCTGGTCCCACTGCTCCCAGTTCAGCCGCGGCGGCAGCACACTGTTCGGCCTACTGGTTCTCGTCGTTTCCCACGGCAGCTTCACCGGGCACACCGTCTCCGTGGATGTATAGAAGACAAGTGCCGGTTTTTTGTCAGGGGCGTAGCGTACGAGCATCTCACCTCCTGAGGGCCTGTGCCGGTTGACGATGTCATTGCACATTTTCTTCTCGAAGCCCGGCTGCGGCTTCCAGTACATGTGCGCACCGTGCATCACCGCCATGTTTCCCTGCTTCAGGCTGGCGACCGCGTTGTCGTAGGCGGCTTGTGTAGCGAGCCGCTTCTCCCCTTTCGCGTCCTTGATGTCGAAGATGTCGTGGTCACCCGTGAAAGGAGCCCACTTATAAGTGTTCTTCGGGTTCCCGCACGGATCCGGGTTGTTGACCTTTTTTCCCCCGGAGTACGTCCCGCACACCACCCCCTCGTGAATCTTGATTTTATTATTTTTGACCAGTTCAGCCATCTTTGCCTTCAGCTGGTCATACTCTTCCTTCCGCTGAGCGAACCGCTTCTTCAGCTTCTCCGGCGCCCCCTTACCAGGATCCTTCGGAGAGAAGAACCCCACTGTCCCCACAAAGGCCTTCTTCATGCCGAGCTGAACATCATACGAGTTGATCGTCTTGGCCTTCAGGAACTCCGGCTTGGGCAGCGCCTTGCCGCTTTTCAGCCAGGGCACCGAGTCGGGGTTTCCCGGCCGGATGTCAATCGTGTAGCGATGCTTGGCCTCATTGACCCATTTCCTGAACTTCTCCTGATTTGTTTTCGGGATGCCGCACGCTTTCTCGATGTTGTCGTGGGTTGCGGCGCCCTTACAGACGACATCGTCCGCGACGGCCGAGTCCGTGTGCGCGGGAGACGCGCCCACCGCGGATGACGGGACCGCGAAGACCGTGAAAGCTGACGTGCAGGCTGCGGCCGCAACCAGCATGCCTTTGTTCCGACGGGGGTGCTCGGTGCTGACGGTCATAGGTGACCTCTCTGTTTCTGCCCCCCTAGGGCATCCACGGGAAGCAAGGCACTCATCACCGTTCCGCGCCACGAAACCCGTGCGTACCGGCAACCGCATACAGCTCTCGTCGCCGGTCGTGACCAGGCAAACACACAGAGAAAGCCGACGCTCGCCGAGAAGAGCCGCTACACCGCAACGGCCGTCGGCCAACAGAGAACCGGCCCGTGGCACCGGGCCGCTGCCGCACGGCACGACAAAGCCCCCGTCCGGATGACCCGGCGGGGGCTTTGACCTGCTGTGCGCTCGGCAGGATTCGAACCTGCAACCTTCTGATCCGTAGTCAGATGCTCTATCCGTTAAGCTACGAGCGCTTGGCTTCCCGGCGGTTTTTCTGGCCGGTCGGCGTTGCAGAAAGAACATTACACGAACCACGCCGTGAGGCGAAATCCGACTGCCCCACCCCCTCTGACCTGCGGAAACGTCCTGGTGGTGGCGGGCGGGGGCTACTCGGGCCAGGCGGCGGCCTCGATGATCCGTACGAAGTTCGGGCGGATGTAGTCCGGATCGAAGCGGGCCAGGACGTCGGCCTTGACGTTGCCGAAGGTGGTCTCCGGGCGGTGGGCGATGCCCTGGTGGAAGGCCCGGAGGATGCGGCGCTTGAAGTCGGGGCGGGGGTGGGCCGTGAGGATCTCGTCGCGGGTATCCGGCGGGAGGGTGTCGTAGCCGATGCCGAGGACGTCGAGTTCGACGCCGACGGTGACCAGGGCGATCTCCGGGGCCATGCGGTGCGGGATCTCCGGCGTGGTGTGCAGGGCGATGGCCTCCCAGGCGAGGCGGGCGCGGTCCGCCGGGACGCCGTGGGCGGTCAGGAAGCGGCGGGCCTCGTCGGCGCCGTCCAGCTCGAAGCGCTGGTGGGAAGCGCGGTAGCGCTCGGTCAGGCCGAGGTCGTGGAAGAGGGCGCCGACGTAGAGGAGCTCCGCGTCGAAGGCCAGGTCCCGCTCGCGGCCGTGCCGGGCGCCGAAGAGGTAGACCCGGCGGGAGTGGTGGTAGATCAGCTCGTCGGTGGTGTCCCGGATCAGCTCGGTGGCCTCCCGGGCCAGCTTGCTGTCGGGGATGGGGATGCCGGCGATGTGGGTGTGGGTGGTGTGCGCGGTGTGGGTGGCGCGGCGGGTGGCGGTGGGGTCGTCCGGGGCGGGGGGTGTCTGGTCGCGGTCGCTCGTCATGGCACCAGGGTGGCGGGGACACCGGTGCGTGCGCCTGTGCTGTTCCGGCCAGGTACGGGGCGAAGGGGGCGGCGGCCGTCGGAGGCGGCGGCCGTCGGGCGGCGGCCCTCGGAGGTGGCGGCCCTCGGAGGTGGCGGCCCTCGGAGGCGGCGGCCCTCGGAGGCGGCGGCCATCGGAGGCGGCGGCCGTCGGATGCGAACGGCTGGTTCGGTGCGGCGCCCTGCGGCGGATTGGGTGCGGCATGCGGGCGTGAACGCGGACGTACGGCTGGGAATGCGGACGTACGGGTGGAAAGCGTCAGGCCCCGGTCGTGGTGACCGGGGCCTGACGAAACAGAGCGGAGGCGGAGGGATTTGAACCCTCGATGGGCTTTAAAACCCAAACCGCATTAGCAGTGCGGCGCCATAGACCGGACTAGGCGACGCCTCCACACACCTCGATCGCGCGTGAGCGCGATGTGGCGTGACCAGATGATGGCACAGCACCGTGCGCTGTCACCAATCGACCCCTACGGTACTCGGCCCACGGGCCGCCCGGCAAAGGTATTCGGAGGGTGGTTCGGCAGCGGCTCGGGCGCTCCGGCCCGGCCGCCCGGTGGATCGAACACGGCCCAAACAGCGGCCGGGCGGGCGGTGTCGCGCAACGTCGTGCC
The DNA here is from genome assembly GCF_008634025.1 of Streptomyces albofaciens JCM 4342. Lineage (NCBI taxonomy): Bacteria > Bacillati > Actinomycetota > Actinomycetes > Kitasatosporales > Streptomycetaceae > Streptomyces > Streptomyces albofaciens. Next base: position 4,470,571 of record NZ_PDCM01000002.1, read on the forward strand.
CGGGGGCGCGTTAGACGCAGCGGGAGCTGCGGGGAGGGGACGGGTCCCGGCGGAAACGCTTCCGCCCCGGTCCCGGCCCGGCCCCGGCTCTGTCCCCGTACCCACATCCGTACCCGTACCCCCGTGGTACGCCGTACCCCGTACCCCCTGGAGTCCGCGATGCCCCACCGCCGGCTGTCCCGCTTCGCCACGGCTGCCCTCACCGCCACCGCCACCGTCACCACCACCGCCGCCCTCGCCCTGACGGGCCCGGTCGCCGCGGCCGCCCCCGCCGATGTCGCTGTCGGATCCCCGTCCGTGACGGCGCCGATCCCTCTGCTGCCCCGCTCCTCCGACCACCTCACGGTCACCGTCAGCGGCACCGGGAAGGCGGCCAAGGACGGTACGTACGAGCTGTACTGCCACCCGGCCCGGGGCACCCACACCGACGCGCGCGGTGCCTGCGACAAGCTCGACAGTCTGACCCGTTGGGGCAAGGACCTGTTCGCGGGTGTGCCCAAGGGGAGCCGGTGCACGATGCAGTACGGCGGGCCCGCGACCGCGCGGATCACCGGTACCTGGGCGGGGCGCACGGTGAACGCCCAGTTCAAGCGCACCGACGGATGTGAGATCGGCCGCTGGGACCGGTTCGTACCGGTGCTGCCCGCGGTCGCTTCGTGACGGAGAAGCGGGCCAGTTCAGGACGCGGGGCACATGTCGGGCGTGCCACGAGTCGCACAATCCCGTGGCACTACCTCCTCGTCATCCGTCTCCGCGTCCTCATCCGCTGCCCGTAGACTCCCTTCCAGTGACCCGCCACGGATGTGTCGGCGAACTCGGCAAGGTGCGGTAACTGCAGGGAGGAAGCGTCGTCGTGAGCAGCAGGCCATCCCGAGGCGCTGCTCGCCTCGCAGCCATACTCGACGCCCTGCCGGACGCGTTGCTGCTGGTCAACTGCAACGGCACGGTCGTCAACGCGAACGCCATCGCCCTGGAGACCTTCGAGGCCCCGGGCACCGCCCTGGTGGGCCGGGGGCTGCTCGACCTGCTGCCGGCCTTCGACTCCAAGCGCATCCCCGGCTCCATGCGGCGCCGGGACGAGGAGGACCAGGGCCCGCGTACGAAGCCCACCCGGATGGTCGCCCGGCGCACCGACGGCAGCGAGCTGCTGGTCGAGGTGACCAGCGCGAACCTGGAGGACGGCCGTACACCGTACGAGTCCGCCTTCGAGGCCGCCTACGCCGACCACCGCAACGGCTACACCGGTGACGAGCTGCTGATGCTCGTCGTGCGGGACCTGACCGGCACGCTGGACACCGAGACCGAGCTGGCCCGCCAGCAGCGGCAGACCGAGATGATCCTGCGCGCGGCGGCCGAGGGCGTCGTCGGTGTCGACTCCGAGGGCAAGGTCGTCCTGGTCAACCCGTCAGCCGCGCAGATCCTCGGTTACCGGGCGAGCGAGCTGGGCGGCAAGGAGCTGCACCCGCTCATCCACCACTCGCGGGCCGACGGCACGCCGCTGCCCTGGGAGGAGACGCCGCTCGCCGACTCCCTGCGCTCCGGGCGCAAGCACCGGGTGCGCGGGCAGGCGCTGTGGGCCAAGGACGGCCGGTCGGTGCCGGTGGACCTGACGACCGCGCCGGTACGCGACGGCGACCAGCTCGTCGGCGCGGTGATGACGTTCACCGACCGGCGGCCGTACGACGCGCTGGCGGCGCGCCACGCGCAGTTGCTCGCCGTACTGGACCAGTCGCTGCGCGGCCCGCTGGAGGAGCTGAAGGCGGAGCTGGGCACGCTGGCGTCCGACCCGGCCGGCCAGCTGTGGCCGGAGGCGAACCAGATCCTGCACCACCTCGCCGCCGGGTACGCGCGGATGACGACGCTGGTCGACAACGTGCTGAGCTACCAGCGCCTGGACGCGGGCGGCGAGCGCCTCGAACGGGACACGGTCTCGCTCGACGCGGTCGTGGCGGCCGGTGTCGAGGGCGCGATCGAGCTGATCGGCCCGGGCCGCGCCCAGTTCGCGGTGCACGCGCCGCCGATCGACGCCGAGGTGGACCCGGTGCGGCTCGCGCAGGCGCTCTCCCACCTGATCGCGGATGTCGCGGGCGTGGACGCCACGGGCAAGGCCGGTGGCGGCGGGTCCGAGGCCGCTTCCGGGGACTCGACGATCGTGGTGGCGGCCGCGCAGCGCGGCGAGGTCGTACGGATCGAGGTGCGCGGCCCGTACGGTGGCGGCAACCCGGTCCACGCGCCGATCGTGCGCGGCATCGTCCGGCAGCACGGCGGCGTCCTGCAGACGCACGAGGTGCCGGGCGCGGGCGGCAGCGCGTACGTACTGGAAGTGCCCGTGTCGGCCAGTGGCGCCCCGGTTTCCGGCGCGGCGGGCGCGGACCGCGCGCGCGAGGCCACCGGCAACGAGACGACCGTCATGCCGGTGCCTGCGGAGCGTGCGCGGGGGACGCAGCAGCAGGGCGAGAAGAAGACGCAGGGAGCGCAGGGAGCGCAGGGAGCGCAGGGAACTCAAGGAGCGCAGGGGGCGCAGGGGGCGCCCGGCAGTGTCGGTGCGGGCCGTACGGACAGCGAGGGCGAGGACACGCCCACTGGGCGGCGGCGTGCACGACGCGGCGACGTACCCGTACAGCAGCAGCCGGGCGAGGGCACGGCGACGGCCGGGGACGCTCGTGGCGGCGGCGCCGGCCAGGTGCCCCGCGCGCGCAGCGAGGCCGACGCGGCCGGAGCGCAGGGGCCGGTGCCCGGCAGCGGGGGTACGGGTCCGGGCGGCGACGGGCCTACGGGCGCCGCGCCGGGCGGGCCCGGGATGCCGCAGGGCACGGCCGGGATGCCGCAGGGCATGGCCGGGGCCGAGGTCGTACCGCCGGGTGGGCGGCGCCGGGCCCAGGACGCGCCTGAGGGCGCCGAGCGGACCGCGCTCCCGGCCGTCGCGGGGATCCCGCAGGGGCCGGGCCAGGTGGCCCATGGCGGCCCGGCGCAGGGCGGTCAGGCTCAGGGTGGCCAGGTTCAGGGCGGTCCGGTGCAGGGCGGTCCGGCGCAGGGCGGTCCGGCACAGGGCGGTCCGGCACAGGGCGGTCCGGCTCACGGTGGCCAGGTCCAGGGTGGTCAGGTCCAGCCGACCGGGCGCCGGGCACGCCGGACGCTGGCGGACGCGGCCGAACGGCCGATCCCGAACCAGCCGCAGGCCGCACAGGCCGGGGTCCGTAACCAGAACTCGGCGTTCGCGCTGCCGCCCGCCGCCGCCGACCAGCTTCCGCAGTCCCCCCTGCCCGCGCTGCCGGTCCTGCCCGGCCAGGCCGCGGGGCCGCACGGCGGTGGCGGTGGCGGTGTCGGTGTCGGTACGGGCGCGGGTACAAGCACAGGTACAGGCCCGGGTGCCGCCGTGGGCACAGGCACGGAAGCGAGCCCGGGTACGGGCCGCCGTCGCGCCCGTACGGCTGCCCCGGGGGCCGTCGGCGAGCAGGCCGCCGTGGCGGCCGACTCCGGCGTACCCGAGGGCGATTGGGGCGCCGGGCCGACCGGGCGGCGCCGTGCGCGGCGGGCCGCCGCCGAGGAGCGGGCGGCTGCCGCGATGGCCGACTCGGAGTCGACGGGCACGTTCGTGGCCGGTCCCGAGGGTCTGGTCGCGCATCCCATGGAGGACGGGCCGGTGGCCGGTCCCGTAGCCGCTGCGGCGGCCGGGGAGGGCCGGCCCGTGCCCACCGGGCGGCGGCGCGGACGGCCCAGCCCGGCGGAGGTCGAGGCAGGGGAGCAGGAGCGGGGACAGCAGGAGCGGGGACAGCAGGTTCCCGGTCAGCAGGTTCCCGGTCAGCAGGGAGAGCCGCAGGCGCAGCCCGGCGATCCGGCACGCCCCGGCCAGCCCGGACACCCCGCCCAGCCCGGACACTCCGGAAGCGCCGGACACCCCGTACAGCCCAACCAGCACGCACAGTCGGGCCAGCCCGCGCAGCCGGGCCAGCCCGACGTCCTCGGCACCCCCGGCTCCCCTGGCGCCCCCGGTACCCCCGGAGCCCCCCAACAGCCCGTACCTGACTCGGCCACGTCCCGGAGGCCGCTGGCCACGCCCGCTTCGCCGGAGGCGGCAGGGGACGACGACGCGGCGGACGGTCATGCCGCGGGCCACTCCCACGGGCGCGCGTTCAATGTGCGGACGCTCGGGCAGGGTGTGCCGTTCTCGCAGCAGATCGCCGACCAGCAGCGCCCGGCCGCACCCGGCACCCCCGCGGCTGGCGCCCCTGCACCCGGCACCCCCGCGCCCGGCTCGGGGCGCCGCCGCAAGCTGGCCCAGCCGCCGCAGGATGCCGAGCGCGCGGCCGATGCCGCCGAGGCCCGGCCGCACCCGCAGCCCGGCGCCCACGTACCGGGCCAGGCCGCCCAGCCGCACCCGGCACCGCAGGCCCAGCCCCAGCAGCAACCGCCGCACCAGCAGAGCCAGCAGCCCCAGCAGCACGCACAGAACCAACAGCCCCCGCAGCAACTCCAGCATTCGCAGCACCCCCAGCAACACCTGCTGAACTCCTCCGAAGGCCGCGCCTTCGCCGTCTCCGCGCCCGACGAGGGCAGCGAGGGCCCCGAGCCGCTGGACGGCCCGAACGGCGCCGTCGAGGTGACCGAGCCGCAACCGCAGCCGATGGACGACGAGTTGCCACCGGAGCCGCTGGACAACCCGCGCCGGCTGCTGGTCTGGCCCGCGCCGGACGTCTCCACCCAGCAGGCGCTGAGCGACCGCGGCTACCGCCCGGTCATCGTCAACTCCCGCGAGGAGGTGGACGCGCAGATCGCCGCGTACCCGGCGGCGCTGTTCGTCGACCCGCTGACCGGGCCGATCACGCGCACCGCCCTCCAGTCGCTGCGCACGGCGGCGGTCGCGGCCGAGGTGCCGGTGCTGGTGACGGCCGGTCTCGGCCAGGCGACGCGGGAGGCCGCGTACGGTGCCGACCCGGCCGTGCTCCTGAAGGCGCTCGCACCGCGCGACAGCGAGCAGCACCCGCCGCGGGTCCTGCTGACCGAGGAGAACGACGCGGTCGCCGGAGCGCTGACCACCTCGCTGGAGCGGCGCGGCATGCAGGTCGCGCGCGCGGCGACGGACGCGGACGCGGTGAATCTGGCGGCCCAGATGCGGCCGAACCTGGTGGTGATGGACCTGATGCAGGTACGCCGCCGCCGGGCCGGAATCGTCGACTGGCTGCGTTCGAACGGCCTGCTCAACCGCACCCCGCTGGTCGTCTACACCTCGGCCGACCTGGACCCGGCCCAGCTCCCGCGCCTCGCCGCGGGCGAGACCGTCCTCTTCCTGGCCGAGCGCTCGACGAGCGCGGAGGTGCAGTCCCGGATCGTCGACCTGCTCGCGAAGATCGGCACGAACTGACCGAGGCGAGTACGAGCACAGCGGGTACAAGCACGGCGAGTACGAGCACCGCGGGTACGAGCGAGGCTGGTACGACCACAGCGGGTACAAGCACAGCGGGTACAAGCACGGCTGGTACGAGCACAGCGGGTACGACCACAGCAGGTACAAGCACGCCTGGTACGACCACAGCAGGTACGAGCGAGGCGAGTACGACCACAGCAGGTACGCGCGCAGCGGGAACGAGCGCAGCGAGAACGAGCACGGCGGCGCGCCACCCACCACCGCGAATTCCGTGGTGGCGCACCGCCCGTCTCCGGTAGAAACGCCGCATGCGCCCCGCCCCCGGTGAAGTCCTGCACTTTTCCGAAGACCCCACGATCACGCGGTTCGTGCCGCACGTCGCCCCGACCGCGCGGCAGCCCGAGGCCTACGTCTGGGCCGTCGACGGCGACCGCGCGCCGGACTACTGGTTTCCACGCCAGTGCCCGCGGGCCATGGCCTGGACGGTACCGGGCACGACCGCCGCGGACCGTACCCGCGTCCTCGGGCCGGGTGGGGGCGAGCGGGTACACGCGATCGAGTACCGCTGGCTGGACCGCATTCGTACCACCGAGCTGTTCGCCTACCGGCTCCCGGCCGCGGCCTTCCGCCCGTTCGGCGAGCCGGTGCCGAGCGCGGTCGTGGCGACGGAGCCCGTCGTACCGCTCGGGCCGCCCGAGCCGGTGGGCGACCTGCTGAAGCTGCACCAGGACGCCGGGATCCAGCTCCGGGTGCTCGACAACTTGTGGGGCTTCTGGGACGGGGTGATCACCAGCACGCTCGGCTTCAGCGGCATCCGGCTGCGCAACGCGCAGCCGGCACCGACTCCCGCTCCCGCCTTCACCCCACCCGCATGAGCCTCCTCAACTCCCCACCCGCGTAACCGTCAACTCCCCGTCCGCGTACTGCTTGCGCAGTACCTTCTTGTCGAACTTGCCGACGCTCGTCTTCGGTACGGACGCCACCACCGTCCACCGCTCCGGCAGCTGCCAGCGCGCCACCCGCTCGCCGAGGAAGGCCCGCAGTTCCTCGAAGGCCGCGCCGGCGCCCTCCCGCAGCACCACGGCGGCCAGCGGGCGCTCGCCCCACTTCTCGTCCGGTACGGCCACCACCGCGGCCTCCGCCACCTCCGGGTGGGCCATCAGGTGGTTCTCCAGCTCGACGGACGAGATCCACTCGCCACCGGACTTGATCACGTCCTTGGCCCGGTCGGTCAGCGTCAGATAGCCGTCCGGCGTGATCGTTCCGACGTCGCCGGTACGCAGCCAGCCGTCCGGGCTGAACTTGTCACCGGGCCGCTGGTCGGCGCCCTCCGTACCGCCGTAGTACGCGCCCGCGATCCACGGCCCGCGCACCTCCAGCTCCCCCGCCGACTCCCCGTCCCACGGCAGGTGGGCCCCGTCCGGGCCGACGAGCCGGGCCTCCACCGAGGCGGGGAACCGGCCCTGCATCCCGCGGTACGCCCACTCCTCGTCGCCGCTGACACCGGCCGGCGGGTGCGAGACCGTGCCGAGCGGCGAGGTCTCGGTCATGCCCCAGGCGTGCACCACGCGCAGCCCGTGTCGTTCCTCGAAGGCGCGCATCAGGGACGGGGGACACGCGGAACCGCCGATGACGACGTTGCGCAGCGAGGTGACGTCCCGCTTCGTGGCGTCCAGCTCTCCGAGCAGGCCCTGCCAGATGGTGGGTACGGCGGCGGCGATGGTCGGCCGTACGATCTCGATCATCTCGGCCAGCGGCGCCGGCTGGAGGAAGCGGTCCGGCATCAGCAGCGAGGCGCCCGCCATGAAGGAGGCGTGCGGCAGGCCCCAGGCGTTGACGTGGAACATGGGTGTCAAAGGGAAACAGACATCCCGCGCGGTGAGGCCGAAAGCATCACCGCAGTTGACCTGCATGGAGTGCAGGTAGATCGAGCGATGGCTGTAGGCCACGCCCTTTGGGTTTCCGGTGGTCCCGGAGGTGTAGCAGATGCCGGCGGCTGCTCGTTCGTCCAGCTTGGGCCAGTCGTACGAGGTTGGTCGGTCGGCGATCAGTTGCTCGTAGTCGTGCACGGTGGCAGTGACACCGTCGAGGGCTGAGCGGTCCCCGGGGCCGCTGACCACCACATGCCGTACGGCCGGCAGGTGCGGCAGCAACGGCGCGAGGAGTGGCAGCAGGCTGCCATCCACGATGATGATGGGGTCTGCGGCGTGGTTGGCGATCCACACCAGTTGTTCGGCAGGTACCCGCAGGTTGAGGGTGTGCAGTACCGCCCCCATGGAGGGAACGGCAAAGTACGTTTCCAGGTGCTCGGCGTTGTTCCACATGAGCGTTCCCACCACGCTCGACTCTCGCACTCCCAGTTCGTCATGGAGTGCGTGCGCGAGCTGTGCGGCCCGGGCGCCCACTTCGGCGTAGGTGCGGCGGCGGGGATCACCCTCGCCTGTCCAAGTGGTTACCTGAGCTTGGCCATGGACCGTTGACCCGTGGGTCAAGATCCGTGAGACCAGCAGGGGTACGTCTTGCATCGTGCTTTGCACCGGGAGCCTCCTTGCGCCTTGCTACGCGCGGGTAAGTTCCTGGCGATTGTGCTGGTGTTCCTCGCGGTATGTCACTACCCCGCTACGGCTTCGCGGTCGGCGGCGCGGCTCCACAGGTCGGCGGGGGACCAGTCGGGGCGCGTGCCGAACGGCCCGCGGCAGATCCTCTTGGGGGCCCATGGGTCGGGTTCCCAGACAGGATGGATCTCGGCACGTACGGACTTCAGCTTGCCCTCATCGTCTCGGATGTCGTGGAAGACGACCCGGCGTACGAGCTGCCGCAGCATCGCATTCCGCTCGATCGGCTTGAACGTCTCCCACTCTTCAAGCAGGCCGACGATCATTTCGCGGAAGTCGGAGCGCGCCGGCAGTGCCTCGACCGCGCCCAGCTCCGCTAGTTGCTTGGTCAACGCTCCTTTCTTCCCGAGCCATTTGTCGCGTACGCGCGCGAAGGAGTCGGACGGGTACTTTTCCGGGTTCAGTGCGTTGTCCTCAACCAACCGGTCGAGGGCGTCGTCGACCTTTTTCAACTCCCGGTTGATCCAGTCACGTTCGCGCTGGTGTGCGATGCGCGGGTCGACGGGTGGCGCGGTGTCGCTCGGTGTCGCGGGGGCGGCGTCGATGTCGGCGGCGAGCTGTTCCCGTCCGAGCCAGTCGAAAACCTCGTCTTCCGCCTGTTCCCGCTTCACGTTGATGCCGCCCGGGCAGGCCAGTTTCGACACGTTCTTGTGTCGGCTGCACACGAGCCAGTGCCCGCGTATCTGCACGCCTTTCACGGTGTCTGAGGCGTGGCTCATGTGGTATCGGCATCGTCCGTGAGCGGTCAGGCCGCTAAGCGTGTAGGTGGCCTTGCGGGCGCGGGGCGGTATCTTCTTGGATTGGGCGCGGTGGGCTTTGTACTCCTCCCATACGTCCGGCTCGATGATCTTCGGCTGTGCCCCGGGCACGAACAGGATTCGCCCATTGGGGCACTTGCTCATGTTCGGGTTTGTGCCGTATCCGCACCGGCATTCCGGGTCGTGCATACGGAGCAGTCCCGCCGCAAATCCACTGTCCATGTATCGGGCGATTGTGCTGGTGTGCCACAGGCCGCCGCGGGTCGTTGGGATGGCCAGTTCTTCGTTGAGCCAATGGGCGATGGTGTTAAGCCCTTGAGGGACTGGGGCGGCGAGCTTCCGCTCGTACATTTCTTCGGCGATGGGCGCGAAGTCGGGGTGAAGGGTGTACCGCTCTTCTTGCAGGCGCCATCCGCCCGGCATGGACGGGTCGGGTACGCGGCGCGGATGCCAGGTGTACCCGAAGCGCGGGCGCCCGGTCGCCGGTAGCTGGTTCTTGATGCGGAATTCGTGGGTCTCGCGCCACTGTTCGCCGGCGCGGTTGCTCTCGAAGTTGCCGAACGCGAAGATCATTTCTCGTTGCAGCTCGCCCACGGCAGTTCGGGCGTCGACGGGTTCTGTCGCCGATTCCAGCTCGCCGCCGACGGCTTCAAGACGCGCGAGGGCGGCGGAGTTGCCCGTTCGGTTGCGCCCGAATCGGGAGTATCGCCACACGGCAATGCCGCGCGCCTCGCCGGATTCAACGCGCTCGATGGCGCTCATAATCTTGCGCTTGAAGTTCCGGCCGGTCGCGTCGAGGTCAACGACCATCGGTTCGAGCAGGCGGCGGCCGGTGCGCGCCGCCCATGCCCTGATTGCTGCCTCTTGCAGTTCGGGGCTGATCTTCTCCTCTTTCCACGTGGAGACGCGGATGTACCCGATCCAGGCGTCGCCGGTGCCCGGTGCGCTCCGGAATGTGGGTGGTATGTGCAGGTCGCTCACTGTGCCTTCCGTTCGGGTCGGTCGGTGTGGTGCGGGCGCAGTGTGATCACGTTGCCCGCGACCTGCTCGACGTGGCAGGGTCGCCCGCCTTTCGGGGGCGCGGTGTGCTGGTCGAGGAGGCCGCGCGCGACGTGTTCGAGGGCGCGGCGGTATCCGGCGTTGTCCGCTTCCGCGAGTTGGTCGGCGGTGACGCGCTGGGAGTCGCGTACAGCGCGGGTGATGAGCAGGGGCACGGCAGTGATGACGATGAACAGCCCGACCTGCCACGCGTCGTCATTGTCGACGAGCAGCCCGACGACGCCCAATGCGAGCCCGATTGCGAGCAAGGCGGGGGCGGTTGCGGCCGGGATTCGGTTCTTCACTGGGGGTGCCTCCGTGCGGTTGTGCTGCTAGTTCTCGGCGGTGTGTGTGCCGCCGTTGGTGGCTCGTTGACGTTGCAGGGTCTCGGTCATGTTGATGAATAGCTCGCGTTTGTGGGGGTCGACGATGCCCAGTTCGTCAGCGGCCTGTTCGGGCGTCATGGGGGTGTGGCGCGGTTGAGGTGATCGGACGTTTTCCAGTTCGCCGGCGCTGAGGATTCCTGCCGCAACGAGGACTTCGCCGAGTGGGAGGTCGAGGGCGTCGGCGAGTTGTTGCAGGGTGCGGGTTTCGGTGGTGGTCTGCCCGCTGAGCATTCGGCTTACGGTGCCGGCGCTTAGGCCGCTGTCCTTGATGAATCGGGTCTGCCCGCCGCCTCTGGGCCGCAGGTCGTAGCCGCGGCGTTCCAGTTGCTTCCGCAGCCAGGCGGCGAACTGTTCGGGAGATGTGCGCTCGCTACCGCGCACGGACCTATGTTCCATGGATGGAACATACCGCGCATGGATGGTCGTGCGCATGGGCGCTTTCGGCCAGGGGTGGCCGGTGTCCGATACATGCCGGTTCCCCCCTATCTCGATCGAACGTGCGACCGATTCTGATGGGGACGGCAAGCACTTGTCAATGGCATATGAAGCGAACCGCCCGGTTTGTTTTTCATGATCCCGACGACTGCACGGTGTCGCACTCCTGTGCTACGTTCCATCCATGGACGGAGGTTTCCGACCATGGAGGGAGCAGACTCGTGTATGACCGGACTCTGTTGATCACCGCTGCCCGGCAGGCTGGCGACCTCACCCCGTCTGACACGGCAAAGAGGTTGAAGGTTGCGCGGAATACGGCGTGGCGCCTGTGGCGCGGGCACACCGCGCCAAGTGCCGCTGTAGCCGCGGCAGTTCAGGAGCACTACGGCGTGAGCGCCGGTCACCTGCTTAAGCGGGTGGCCGCATGAGTGCCGCTGTGATCCCCCGCGAGCAGGCCATCGCCAACGCGCGCCGCGTGCTCGACGCCGCACGCCGCCGCCGCGACATGGACCGCGCCGCCGGGCGCCTGCCCGCCGAGGTCGAGCTGATCATGCGTCGCCTCGAACGCGAGCAGCGCAAGCGATCTGCCGACGCGCACCGCATCGCCGCCTGAGATCCCCGAGCGGGCCGCCCGGATGCCGCCGAACGGCCCGCGTCACGACCGCCCAGAAAGGCACCGATCGTGAACACCGCCCACCGTACCCGCCCCCGTTTGCCCCGCGCCGCCCTCGCCGTTCAGGGCGCACGGGCCGCGCGCCGCCGCCTCGCCCGCCGCGACGTGATCGCCCGGCAGCTCGACGCCATCGCGCCCGGCACGGTCCACGTGCGGACCGTGCCCGTACGGACCGACCGCGACGGCCGGCCCCGTCTCGCGACGTGGGTTGCCCTCGACAACGCCCTCGGCCAGTCGGCCACCGCCGACCATGCCGCGCACCGCGCCGCCCGCGGCCTGCTGCGTCGGATGTTTCCTGGCGCCGACTGGACCCGGCCGTACACCTACGACGCCCGCACCGGCGACCTCACCCTCGACGAACCGGCCGCGCCCGCCGACCTCGGCCTCGACGCCCCGGAGTCGCGCCGATGATCCGACCCCAGCTTTCCGCCGACGGCCGCGCCGTCCGTCTGCCGATCGCCGCCCGCGCCGAGCAGTTGCTCGACGACCTCGCCCTCGCCTACGCCGAGGACGCCGACGCCGTCGGCCGCCTGCTTACCGCGCATGCCGCCGCCGTCGTGCGCCTTGATCACGCCGTGGTGAGCGAGGACATGCCCGAGTACGAGCGCGCCATGCGGGCCGCCGCCGCCGACGGGAGCCGTGAGGCCCTGCTCGCCGAGGCGCCGGGCGCCGCCAGCCTCGACGACCTGCTCGCCCCTGACCAGGCCGTCACCCTCGCCGGCCGAATCACCCGCCTCGCCGCTCACATCCGCCACACCAGCACGAACCGGAGTCCGCGCACGTGACCGTCACCACCCTGCCCACCGCCCTTACCGACCCGCGCACGACCGCCCCCTCGGTCCCGGCCCGCACGCCCGACGTGGTGTACGTGCCCGCCCCCGAGAGCGCCCCGGCGGACGCACCGCGCGTGTTCACCGCGATCAACGCCGTCATGCGCGCCGCTATGCCGGTCGGGAAGGACCGGCGCAACGAACAGCAGAACTACTCCTTCCGCGGCATCGACGACGTGATGTCCGCCATGGCCGGCCCGATGCGCGAGCATGGCGTGTTCATCCTGCCGACGATCGCAGAGCACCAGCAGCAGCGCGACGGGAAGATGACCCGCACGTTGATCACGATGCGGTACCGCGTGTACGGGCCCGCGGGAGACTGCCTGGTTGCCGACGTGCCGGGCGAAGCGTTCGACTACGCCGACAAGAGCACCAACAAGGCCCAGTCGGCCGCCCTCAAGTACCTCTTGTTCACGCTGTTCATGCTGCCGGTGGACGGGCGCAGCATCGACGACGGCGACCGCCACCACCCCGAGCCGCCGGCCGAGCACCGCGCCGAGCAGGCGCAGCGCCAGCAGCGCAACCAGGACCGGCGCCAGCAGCGCGGGCAGCAGCGCCAGCAGCAGCCGCGACGCAGCACCCGCGCCGAGGCCGGGCCGTGGGAGCAGCCGCCCGCCCAGCAGCGGCCGACCAGTCCGCGCCGCGACTACCTCGCCGAGGCCGAGCAGGCGACCAGCCGCGAGCAGTTCGCCGCCGTACGCGCCGCCGCCGCCAAGGCAGGCGCCCCGGCCGACTACCTCGCCCGCCTCGACCAGATCGCCGCACAGAAGCAGGCGACCGCCCAACAGCAGCAGCCCGCCGCGCCGCAGCCCGGCCCGATCGCCGACGCACCGCGCCAGGCGATGGAGTGGACGCAGGGCGCCACGCCGGCCGAGCAGCCGGTCGACCAGGAGCAGGCCGCCGCGCTGGGCGAGCTGTACGACGCCGCCCGCACGGCGGGGGTGTCCGACCGTACCGAGGTCGACGAGCTGTTCAGCGCCCGCCACAAATGCGCCCCGCAGGCCGCCACCGTCGAGCAGATACGCGAGATGCGCGACGACCTGCTCGACGCCGCGAAGGGGGCGAGCGCATGACCGCCGAGCAGCAGACCGCCGAGCAGCCGGTCGCGTCCCTGCGTGACCTCGCCCTCGAAGAGGCCGCCCTCGACCTGCTCGCGGCCCGCGTCGCCGCCGCCAAGAAGAACGTACGGACCCGGATGCAGCGCGCCCTCGACGACGCCGCCACGCGCGACGGAGTCGAGCGGATCGCCGCCACCCTGCCCGGCGGCGAGCAGGTCGCCACGATCTCTCTGCGCAAGGGCGAGACCGGGCCCGTGGTCACCGACGAGGAAGCCCTCGCCCGATGGCTGCGTCAGACGTGGCCCGATCAGGAGTGGACCGAGACCCGCATCGTGCGCACCGTCAAGCCGTGGCGCCTGGCCGAGCTGATCGCCGAAATGCAGGCCGCCGGCGCCGCGCGCATCGCCGACCGCACGACCGGTGAGGTACACGACGTGCCGGGCGTGGTCATCAAGCCGACCCGCGCCCGCACCCACGCCCTGACGTGGCGCACGGGCGGCAAGGACGCGACGGCCGAGGCATGGCGCACCGGCGCCCTCGCCCGGCAGTTCGCCGCGATCACCGCGGGGGGTGGCCAGTGAGCACCCCCACCGTCGTCAGCCTCGACGCCGCCCGCCGTCTGCTCGACTCCGCCCCCATCGATGCCGTGCCCGGACAGCTCGCCGTCGAGGAGGCTTCCGCGAAGGCGCCGGCGCCCGTGCCGCCAGGTCTCGCCGAGGCGTTCGCCGCGCGCACCCGCGCCACCGAGGGCGGACACCAGGAGTGGACCGGCACGCGCACCGCGTCCGGTGCAGGAAGGTTTCGCCACCGCGGCGTGAACTACACCGCCTATCAGGCCGCGTTCATCCTGCGGACCGGCCGCGCCCCCGTCGGGACCGTGCGGCCCACGTGCGACGTGCCGCGGTGCTGCGCCCCCGAGCACGTCGACGACCGGGCCACCCGGCAGCGCGACCGCGCGGCCCTCGCCGCCGTCAAGGGCATGACCCACAAGGCCCCGTCGTGCGAGCACGACCAGGCCGTACACGGCCGCCACCGTGCCGACGGCCGCCGGTACTGCGACGCGTGCAACCAGATGCCGCGATGCGAGCACGGCAACCCCGGTTGCGGCGCCCGCCCGGCCCGGCCCTACCCGTGCGGCCCGCGGTGTGACGAGCACCAGCCCGCCCACACCCGCCCGTTCTACACCGCCGCCTGACCGCCCCGGGGCGAGGCCGAGCCGCTGCGCCCCTCGCCCCGGGCGCCCACCCAAGGAGCACAACCCCCGTGACGTGGTTCAAAGTCGACGACACGTTTTACGGCCACCCGAAGACGCTCAAGGCCGGTAACGCCGCCGTCGGTCTGTGGGTCAAGGCCGGCGCCTACGCCGCCCAGCACCTCACCGAGGGCGTCGTGCCGGGTGTCGTCGCCCAGCTCTACGGCACCGCCCCGCAGGCCCGCAAGCTGGTCGCCGCCGGTCTGTGGCATGAGCACGGGCACACGTGCCCGCACCCGAAGTGCAAGCAGCCGGCCCCCGGCGACTACTTCATGCACGACTTCCTGATCTACAACCCCACCCGCGCCAAGGTCGAGGGCGAGCGCGCACGCTCCGCCGAGCGTCAGCAGCGGGCCCGCGAGAGGGCCGCCGAGCAGCGGAACCAGGAGCGTAATCGCTCCGATTCGAGCGCGAATCGTCCGCGAATCGATGACGATCCGGCGCCGGAAAACGGTGAACCGTCCGCGAATCAGATCGCGTTTCCGGATGACATCACAGGTCAGGCGCCTACGTCACACCGTGACGTGCCGGAGGCGTCACGGTCCCCCCGACCCGACCCGGCCCGACCCGCTGTACCTCCTACGGAGGTACAGCAAGCTAGCTACTCGACCCCCGCCGTTCCGGTGAACATCCGACCGTTGCGCGACGCGCTCACCGCCGCGGGCGTCGTCGTCGAGTGGTCGCTCACCTCCCCCGAGTGGTTCCGCCTCGAAGCGATCGTGAAGCGCACCGCGGTCCCGGCCCTGGTCGACCACGCCCGCGAGCAGTGGCGCCGCGCCCGTTCCCGCCCGCGCTCCGCCCGGTACTTCCTGCCCGGCTGGTCCGCGCTCCCCCCGGTGCCCGCTGGGGGCCTGACCTCGCCCGGGGCCGACGTGATCCCCCTCGCCGTCGCCCGCCCCACCCGCAGCGCCCGCGCCGCCGATCTGTTCGCCGCCGCCCTCGAAAACCCCAAGGAGCACGCCCAGTGAACCGCCGTGAAGTCGCTGCCCTGCTCGCCTACGCCGCCAAGTTGGACCCGCGCAGCGCGCCCACCGACGAATCCGCCGCCGCGGAAACCCTCGATCAGTGGGCCGACCTGCTCGCCGACGTGCCGCCGGCCGCGCCGCACCCGACCGGCCGCGCGTGGGATGCCGCGCAGGTCGTACGCCACCACATCGCGACCAGCCCGTATCCGATCAAGCCGAGCGACGTGTCGCGCCCGTGGCACGCCTTCCGCCGCGACGTGGTCGACCGGCATCACGACCCCGTGCCCGCCGTCGACCCGGACGACCCCGAGGCGTACCGCGCCGCCCTGGTTGCCACCCGGCACGCCGTCGCCACCGGCACCGCCCCGGCCGCGACGTACCGCGAGTTGACCGGCGGCACCCGCGAGGAGCGCGAGCAGGCCGCCGCCGAACGCCTTGCCGCACTTGGCGACTACGTGCCCACGACCGTGCGCGACGCCCTCGCCCCGTACCGCCCGCGCCAGGCCGAGCGGGAACGCCTCGCCACCGCCGATCTGCCCGACCCGCTCGACGTGACGTGCCCGTACGAGCAGTGCCGCGCCCGCGCCGGAACGCCGTGTGTGAACCGCCGCCGCCATCCGCGCCGCACCGCGCACCCCTCGCGTCTCGACCTCGCCACCGCCCGCCGCTACGCCCAGGAGTCGGCCGCATGAACCGCAACAAGAAGCACCCCGACCGCATACCGCACCGCCGCCGCGGAACCACGCCCGACCGCACGAAGAACACCCGCGGGTTTCTCGTCACGGGATCGTGGGACCAGCGGCCGGACCATCCCG
Organism: Streptomyces albofaciens JCM 4342; assembly: GCF_008634025.1. Lineage (NCBI taxonomy): Bacteria > Bacillati > Actinomycetota > Actinomycetes > Kitasatosporales > Streptomycetaceae > Streptomyces > Streptomyces albofaciens. The sequence continues at coordinate 4,486,761 of NZ_PDCM01000002.1, forward strand.
CGGTGAAGCCGACCAGCGACCGCGCCGCCGCGCGCCGCATCGCCCGCGACATGGCCGACAAGGGCGCATACGTGATCGTCGAGGAGCACCGCGGACATGGGCAGTGGCGCACGCTGTACGAGGTCGACGGGCCCACACTGCTTGCCGACCGTCGCCGGGCCGCCGACGAGGAGCGCCGGCGCATCGAGGAGGAGCAGCGGGCCGCCGCCGCGGCCGAGGCCGCCCGGGTCGCCGCCGCCGAGCAGGCCGCGCGCGACCGCGACGCCCTCGCCCGGTTGATGGTGCGCCCGCCGGTCGCCCGCGATCAGTGCGGACGCCGTGACGCCCGGCACGTCACCGGGGCGCAGCGATGATCCCCGCCGCCGCCCGCGCGGTCGTGCGCGCCGCCGTCGAGACCGCGCAGCGCGACGAGCTGCTGCACTGCGATGACGTGGCCGAGCAGGTCGTCGAAGAACTGACGGCCCAGGGCTGGACGATCACGCTCGCCGAATCCCCCACCGGCCCCCCAGCAGCCGCGTAACCCGCGCCGGGGGCGGTAATTGAAGCGGGATGCGCCGCCCCCTACGCGCTATGGTCCATCCATGGATGGTGCGAACCATTCACGGAAAGAACATGTAGAACGACTACATCCCGACGGAGGTACATCCATGGACCGGCCCACCCCGGCCGCACGGTTCGCCGCCAAGGTGACCACCGCCGGCCCCTGGTCACTCCGCCGAGACTGCCCCGGCCCCTGCCACCTGTGGGCCGGAGCCACCAACGAGAAGGGCTACGGGTCCTTTTGGGTCGACGGCCACACCGTCAAGGCCCACCGCTACGCCTACGAGCAGGCCCACGGGCCCATACCGACAGGTCTTGAGGTTGACCACCGGTGCCGCCGCCGCGAATGCGTCGCCCCCGCCCACCTCGACGCCGTCACCCACCGCACCAACATCCTTCGGTCGACGAACCACGTCGCCGCCCGCGCCGCCGTCACGCACTGCCCCGCCGGCCACCCCTATGACCAGGCGAACACCGTCCGCGCGAAGAACGGGACACGGAAATGCCGGACGTGCAAGAACGCGTCCGCCCGCGCCGCCCGCGCCGCAAAACGCGAGGCCCCCCTCGCCTCCGTCACACCGATTCGACCGACCGCCCCCACCCTCGAAAGGGCCGCGTAACCATGAGTGGCGACACCACAATCACGATGGTCGGCAACGTCGTTGCCGATCCCGAGTTGCGTTTTACCCCGTCCGGCGCTCCGGTCTGCAACTTTCGCATGGCCAACACCCCCCGGAAGTTCAACCGCCAGGCCAACGAATGGGAGGACGGCGAGCCGCTGTTCCTCTCCGTGGCCGTGTGGCGCCAGCAGGCCGAGCACGTCGCAGAATCGATTCAGCGCGGCACCCGCGTGATCGTCGTTGGCCGCCTCACTCAGCGCCAGTACGAGGACCGCGAAGGCAAGACCCGTTCCTCGTACGAGATCCAGGCCGACGAGGTCGCCCCGTCCCTGCTCCGCGCAACCGCCGTCGTGACCAAGGCCGGTAGCGCCCAGGGAGCCCAGCAGCCGTACGGCCAGCAGTCCCAGAGCTACGCCCAGCAGCCCGCGGCCGACCAGTGGTCGACGGGCGGATACAGGGACGAAGCCCCGTTCTGATCAGCGGCCCGCGGCCGGCCGCACGTCCGGTCGCGGGCCGCCCCGCGCGCGCACGACGTGGTGTTCACCGTCGACACCGCGAACCCACGTCGTCCCCACCCACCCCGAGACAGGAGCCACGCCCCATGACCCGCACCGCCGACGCCGAGCCGTTCACGGTCAACGACGTACGCGACGCCCTCGACTTCAACGCCGGCACCGCCTCGCTAGCCCTGCTCACGCTCCGCGACATCCTGCTCGGCTGCACCTCGCTCACCCCCGAGCGCGCCCTCGCCACCGCCCGTATCCTGCTCGCCGCTCACACCCGCGAACTTGCCGCCCTCGCCCGCCAGCACATCGACGACTACCGCGACGAGCACGGCGTGACCCGCCGCACCCGCGGCCTGCTCACCGGAATGCAGGCCATCCGCCGACGCCTCGACCAGCACGCCGCCGACCTCGACGAGCAGGTCACCCGATGAGCCGCCGCCGCGCCGACCGCAAGCAGCGCACCGCCGAGCGCACCGCCCGCCGCGACAGCCTGCTCGTGCTGCTCTCCCGCGTCCAGCGTCACGGCACCCTCACCCCCGCCGAGGCCGCCCTACTGCGTGCCCACGTCGAGGCCGAGATCACCGAAGCCGACCGCTACCGTGCCGAGGCCGGCGGACAGCAGGCCGCCGTACGCCGCGAACAGCAGCGCCTCGCCGCCGCCGAGGCCGCCATCGTCGAGGCCGAGGCCGAAGCGGCACGCCATGCGGCCGACCACGCCGCCGCGTGCCAGCAGATCGCCGCCATGCACGCCGCCGCCGTCGGCGAAGTCCGAGGCCCCCGCCGCGGCATCGTCGAGGACGTAGCCGACATCCGCCAACGCGCGCTGGACGCCGAGGAACAACTCGCGGCGTACCGGGCCGTGTACGGGCACGGCACCCACGAACACCAGCACTGACCACCGGAGCAACCACCGTGACACCCAGCCTCGCCCCCTCGCCCGTCGCCGCCCGCGCCCGAGAGGACTTGACAGCGATCCGCACCCAGTGGGGCGACCTGCTCGCCGCCATCGAGCGCCGCCCGGCCGCCGAGTGGCCACCGCGTGAGGCCCGCGGCTTCCTCGACCAACTCGCCACCGACAACGACGGACCGACCGGCGACGACATAGCGATCGAGCACCACGTAGAGAGGCTGGCACTGGCCGCGCGCGCCCACCCCGCGCCCCTAAACCTCGCCGCCCTCGACGCCACCGTTGAGGTTCGCGAGTCGCTGTTCACCCTCGCCGACCGCGTCGCCGACCAGGTCCAGCGCCCCGTACGCCGCGTACCGCACCCGGCCCACCCCGTGCGCAGCGTCGAGGACGCGCGGGACCGTACCGACCCGGCACGCTGGCACCTGCCCACGCACAGCGCATCGGTCACCGGCCGCGCCGCATCCTCCGGCAGCCGCGCGCACGGATTGCACTGGGCCGCCGTATGGCTCGAAGGCCGGGCCCTTAACGAGCCCGCTGCCGACCTGTTCGCGCCGACGCCGCCACGCCTGCTCGACGAGATCGCCGCCACCGCGCGCCGCGCGCGCCTCACCATCGAGCGAGCCCTCAACCTCGACCGGCGCACGACCCCGCTCCCCGACCCGTGCCCATGGTGCGGCGGACAGCTCATCGGCTATACCCAGCCCGGCGTCGAGGCCGTCGTCGAATGCTCGACCGGCCCGGAGTGTGAGGCGCCCGTCGACCTTGACAGCCGCCGGCGCCGTGCGTGGTGGGGGCCGGATCTGACTGCGCTGTGGCCTGTCCTCGAAGCGAGTCGACAGGCCGCGTAGGGCGGTCACCCTACAACTACCCACCGGGGCGCCGACGTTGAGCGGCGCCCCTTTGTGTATCCATTTGTGAAACCCCTTGTGTAGCAGCAACACAAGCCGCTACAGTGAGGCTCGCCGGACCTCACCCGGCGACCTGCCGGACCTCACCCGGCACACCACGACCAAGGGAGCAAGCCCCATGGACATCTACCGCCCCGCCAACCCCCGCAGCCGCGGCGCCGGCCACTACCGCCGCCCCGGCACCTCCGCGAGCTACTGCGGGCGCACCCTCGAAGCCAAGCCCACCGAAGACCGGTACGTGAACGGCGTGTGCCAGGTGTGCGCCAAGGCGGAGCAGCGCGACCGCGTCGCCGCCGAGCAGACCGTCGCCGACCGCGACATCCACGGCCCCACCCTCCGTGAGCGCGCCGGTGTCCGGTACGCCACTGTCGGCAAGGGCCGCCGAGTGCACTACTCGCCCATGACCGACGAGACCCTGTGCGGGCGCGAGGTCACCGAGTACACCGACGGCCTCGACGACCAGGCCCCCGAACTGTGCGCCCCGTGCGTCCGGGCCGCCGAGGAGCGCGCCTATGCCCGCGCCCTCGCCGCCGCCTCGCCCCTCGCCGCCGCCGCGGTCGACCTCGCCGAGACCGTCGAGCAGGCCGACACCGAGCAGGCCACACCCCCGGCCGATGAGGCGACCCCAAACCCCGGTTTCCTGGTCGATCCGTGGACATGGATTCGGCGCCCGTCAAGCAGCAACGGCACGCGGCGGAGTGAGGCCGAGGCCGCCCGTGCACGCAGCAACCGCGCCGCCGAGCGTGTACGCACGAACCCCGACCCGACCGACCCCGAATGGCGCGCCGCCCTCGCCGAGCTGGGGACCGCCCTCGACCAGTGGCGGGAGGCCGACCCGATCGCCCGCGAGGCTATCGACGCCGAGCAGGCCAGCGACGAGGACGAGGCCGCCGGCACATGGCGTGAGGAGTGGATAGGCGAGCAGCCGACCGACGATGCCCTGTTCACCATCGAGTCGCCCGTCGAGCAGGGCGCGCTATTCGCTCCCGGTTCCCGCGTCGTGTGCGCCGACGGCGTCGAGCGCACCATCGAGGACACGGTCAAGCGCACCGGCGAACCGACCCGCGTCGTCGTCGAGGGAGGCGCCGAGTGGATCGCCGGCAACTGCCAACCCGCCGAGCAGGCGCCCGACCTCCGTGTGATCGAGGGTGTTGTCGTGACGCACGCTGGTACCGCCAAGGGAAGCGCCCCGAAGGACGCTGCGAACCCGGACGTGATCGCCGCACGCGAAGCCTTGACGCCGCTTCGCCCCGCCACGCTCACCGACCGACACGACTTCTCCGAGCCCAACGACGACGAGCGCGACGTACGTGGGTACGTCATCGACCCCCGCGGACATGGCTGCGTCGCCCTTTACTGGCTCGAAGAGGGGCGCAACATCCGGCGTGACGACCCGTGGCACGGCCCGTGCCTCGACATCCTCGCCGACAAGATCAAGGCCGCCGGGTGGAAGACGGAACGCATGTTGCGATCCTCGCAGTGCGTTTTCGCCTACCGGCCCACCGAGTAACCCCCGACAGGCCCGCCCCGGTCAGGGGCGGGCCCCGTCTTACCCACAGGAGCAGCAACGTGCCCGACAACCAGACCTCCAAGCAGAGCAACGAGCCGACTGCAACGCCCCCTGATGAGCGCCCGAGGACTTCGGGGGAGATCAGCCGTCACGTGCGGCGTAACCCGTCGAAAACCGCACCTTCCCTCGGGAAGGTGTATGAGCAGATTCGCGCGGTGATGGATCAGTACGAACGAGAGTCGGCAGCCGCACGCGCCCTCGCAGGCGACCCCAACCCGACCGACGCCGACCCCCTCGAATACGTACAGGAGATCGCCGAGCACTACGCCCAGCGCGACCAGCGCCCCGGCTACGTCAACCAGCTCGCCGACGAGCTGAGCCTCGACGACGTGCGCACGCTCCGCCTCGCCGGCGAAGCCGCCCAGGCCGCCACGCCCCGTGTGATCATGCGCGAGGCCAACCGCGGCAAGCACCCGCGCCAGATCGCCGACGAAATCGGCCTCACCGAATCCCGCGTGTACGGCATCATCCGCGAAGAGCGCCGGAAGGCCGCTCGCTTCTGGATTGAGCGCGGCCTCGACAACGACGCCGCGAGCGATACTGACCCGCGCGAATCCCTCGCCCGCCTTGAGGCGGACCTCGCCAACACGCCCGAGAAGGACCGCGCGGCGGTCGAGCAGTACCTCGCCGACTTTCGTAAGGCCATCGAGGAGCGGGAAGCCAAGCAGCGCACCACCGGCGATCAGCAGTAGCAGCAGCGCGGGCCCGTACTGGCGACCTCACCGCCGTACGGGCCCGACTAACCACGATGGGAGCAAGCCCCACCGCGGCCGGCACCAACCCTACCCAGCCGCCGGGCGACCGGACGCGCGGCGCCTCGCGCGCGCCCGACCCACGACCCCGCTTGCAGGCCGTTATCAATCTGTGATCTAATTCGGGGCGTCCCCAGCGTGCCCGAAAACGGACGCACGGGGCCCCTCGCAACGCCCCGCCACCATCCCCCCGGTGGCGGGGCGTTTCGCTTGCCCAACCCGTGCAGGAGGTGACACCCCATGGCGCGCCCCATCACTGACACAGACCGCGCCGCGGTGCGCCGCCTGCATGGACAGGGCAAGGCCCGCAACGAGATCGCCCGCGCCATCGGGCGCAGCCCGTCGACCGTGTCCAAGATCGCCGCCGCCTTCGAACCGCCCCTCACCTTCGAGCGGGGGCCCGAGGTCGTCGCCGCCACCGAAGCGCGTCGCATCGACCTCGCCGCCCGCCGTGCCCAGCTCGCCGAGGCCCTGCACGTCGACGCCGAGCGTCTGCGGGCGCAGCTATGGGAGCCCACCACCTACGGGGAGTTCGCGGGCCGCGATGGTGAGTGGCACGAGGCGTACCTCGACAAGCCGAGGTTCGCTGATCAGCGCGCCATCATCGCCGCGGCCGGCACCGCCATCCAGCAGTCACTACGCCTCGCCCCGGCCGAGGGCGGCGAGGGCGCCGACCAGGTCCGATCGATGCTCGGCACGCTCGGCGAAGCGTTGGCCCGCGCCGCCGGCGACCCGGACGACGATGGAGGCGCCGACGGGGGGTGAGCGTTGCTCAACCTCGACGCGCTTCCCCTCTCCCGCAAACAGCTTCGCTCGGTCGGGCAGGCCACGGCCCGGATCAACCTGTGGCATGGGTCCGTACGGTCCGGCAAGACGATCGCGTCTCTGCTGGCATTCGTCATCGCGGTTGCTACCGCGGGCCCGTCCGGTCTGATCATCGTCTGTGGGCGCAGCCTCCAGACGATCGAGCGCAACGTGCTCGAACCCCTGCAAGACCGGGCCCTGTTCGGGCCCCTCGCCCGGCACATCGTCCACACCCGCGGCGCCACCACCGCAACGATTCTCGGGCGCACCGTCCACCTGATCGGTGCCGCCGACGCCCGCGCCGAGGGCAGGCTCCGCGGCCTGACCGCGCAGCTCGCCTACGTCGATGAGGCCACCCTGGTCCCCGAGGGTTTTTGGACGCAGCTCCTCGCACGTCTGTCCGTGCCGGGCGCGCGCCTGTACGCGACGACGAACCCGGACTCGCCGCGGCACTGGCTCAAGACGCAGTATCTCGACCGCGTCGGCGAGCTGAACCTGCGCGCGTGGCACTTCCGCCTGTCCGACAACCCGTCGTTGTCGGCCGAGTACGTCGCCGACCTCGCCGCCGAATACGTCGGTCTGTGGCGACGGCGGATGATCGACGGGGCGTGGTGCGTCGCTGAGGGCGCCATCTACGACATGTGGGACCAGGCGCGCCACGTCGTCACGGACCTGCCGGACATGCGCCGGTATCACGTCGGCATCGACTACGGCACGACGAACCCGTTCGCCGCCGTCCTGTTGGGCGAGGGAGTCGACGGCCGGCTGTACGTGGCCGCCGAGTGGCGCCATGACTCCCGCGCCACGCACCGCAGCATGACCGACGCGCAGTACAGCGCCGCCGTACGGGAATGGCTGGCCGAGTGGTCCCACCCGTCCGCCGGCCCGGACGACCAGGGCGTGACGCCGCATCCGGCATTCGCTCTGTGTCGAGCCTGCTCGCCGCCGGCCGCCTGCTCGTACACGAGTCGTGCGAGGGCCTGCTCGACGAACTGCCTGGCTACAGCTGGGATCCGAAGGCCACCGCGCGTGGTGAGGACGCCCCCTTGAAGGTCGACGACCACTCGTGCGACGCGTTGCGGTACGTCATCCACTCGACCGCTCACGAGTGGCGCCACCTTCTCACCGCACCACCGAAGGAGGCTGCCGCCGCGTGATGACTGTCCACATGCCCGTGTCGCTCACCGTCGGCGACCACACCGGCAACCTCGGCACTCTGAGCCTCACGCCCCGCGACAACATCGGTG